>JAKAUR010000029.1 GCA_021827665.1 Microcaldota archaeon | reverse complement strand
GCAATTGGCGGGGGAGCACACAAGGGGTGGATGCTGCGGTTTAATTGAATCCAACGTCGGAAATATTACCAGAAGCGACGGCAGTGTGAAGGTCAGACTGAAGATCTTACCTGACAAGCCGAGAGGTAGTGCATGGCGACCGTCAGCTCGTGGTGTGAACTGTCCGGTTAAGTCCGGTAAGTCTATGAGTGATACAATGACACAAAAGCTAAGGCTAACGCCTGATACAAGCTACATGCTTGGAATATACAGGTGCAACAGGGGAAAGCGGATTGAACTGTCCTCAAGCGACGATGATATGATTGCAAGGTTCGCCAAGCTCGCAATGGACGAGTTCGGCATAGAGCCTAACAAGATAATCATCGACAGCGAGGGCAAGGTCAAGAAAACTTTCTTCTACAACTCCACGATGGTGAAAAGGTTTGAGAAGGCGCTTGAAAGAAGAGTAAACATATTCAAGTACGCCAATGCATATTCCGGAAATTACTTCGCGGCGCTGTTCGACTGCAACGGAGGCAAGGATGCAAAGGGCATCTTTCTGAAGGGCATGGACAGCGTTGACGAGGTGGTACTCGAAAGGCTCAACATACACACGGACAAACGTGGAAGCAAGGATTACCTTGCTAACCAGTCCGCATTTATAACGCTAATAAAGGATTACAGCCTTAGAATTGCGAGTATTATTCATTGACCCGGAAACGAGCGAGACCCTCGCTTACAGTTGCTACCTGCTTAGAGATAAGCAGGGCACTCTGTTAGGACCGCCTCCGTTTAAGGAGGAGGAAGGAGAGGGCGACGATACGTCAGTATGCTCTGAATCTTCTGGGCTACACGCGGCATACAAAGGTCGGCACAATGAGATGCAACACCGAAAGGTGAAGCTAATCCCCTAAAACCGGCCCAAGTTCGGATTGAGGGCTGAAACTCGCCCTCATGAAGCTGGAATCCCTAGTAATCGCTTGTCACTATCGAGCGGTGAATACGTCCCTGCTCCTTGCACACACCGCCTACCAAGCCACCCAAGTGAGGTCTTAGTGAGGCAGCGCCGCTGGCGTTTTCGAACTAAGGTTTCGCGAGGTGGGCTAAGGTATAACAAGGTATCCGTAGGGGAACCTGCGGATAGATCACCTCAACAATATAAGTGTGCGGGCCATATATCGGTACCTGCATAAATCCTCAAGACTGCAATTTTTAATTGCTTCCCAGCGTGAGCCATCTTTTTTTTCGAAACGTTTTTAGCTGTTTAAAACAATAAATGCACGCAAGTGATAGAATGAACTTCTCAAAGCAAACGGACAATTTTCCAGAGACGTTTTACGCGTTCATAGAGATACCGCAGGGAAGCGGCATAAAGTACGAGTACAAGGAGGACCTCGAAGCAGTAGTGGTCGACAGGTTCCTTTTCACTTCGATGACCTATCCGACAAATTATGGATTTGCCCTCGGCACAAAGGGAAAGGACGGAGACCCAATGGACGTGCTCGTGATGTCGCAGGTGCCAATATCAAGCGGCATGGTAATAAAGGTAAGGGCAATAGGCATCGCGGTCATGAGCGACGAGGAGGGCTCTGACAACAAGGTCATAGCAGTCCCCGTTGAAAAGGTAGACCCGTCATTCGCATCCTACAAGGACGCTTCCGACATACCGGAATTCATGAAGAACAAGATAAAGCATTTCTTCGAGCACTACAAGGAGCTTGAGAAGGGAAAATTCATGAAGTTCGAGAAGTTTGAAGGCAAGGAAGAAGCCATGAAAGAGCTGAAGGAATCCAGGGTCTGACAAGTTTTTAGGCCTTCTTCTATTTATTTTTTCTTTTCCAATTGAGCTTATGGCATTAGTGCTCTTCGTATGCAAGGAAAACGCTTATAGGAGTCAGATGGCCGAAGCGATATTCGACAACATTTCCAAAAAAGATTTTGCGATAAGCGCTTCCGGTGCTGAACCGGCCAAGGAAGTAAGTCCGGATGCGATAATGCTATTGAAGCGAAAGTATGGAATAGACATGAGCAAGCAGAAACCCAAAATGCTTACGGAAAAGATGCTCAATTCCGCTTCAAGGATAATAACGGTATGCAACCCTAACGATTGCGTGCTTCTCCCGAAGAGCTACAATGCAGAGCACTGGAACATACCTAAATTTGAGCAGATGAATGAGGAGGAAAAGGAAAAGAACCTCGAAAACCTATATGAAAAGGTAAAAAAGCTGGCAAAAGAGCTAGAAGCCGATTCATATTGATTTTGACAGCTGTCCGTCCATTTCGACCGCAACGCTGCAGTTTTCGTCCTTGCAGAAAGGCCTTGACCACTTCAGAAGAGGCAAGGCAGCCTTGTCCAGATCGCTTCCCCTGCTTGTGATGGCGTAACGAATTGAATTTTCGTCCTTGTCCTTATGTATAAGCCCGCTCTTTTCCATTAGTTTGAGCACGTCTGCCAGACCTTTCGGGCTTATCGGAGACAGCCTTTCCAGGAGCTGGTTGTACCTTGAGGGTCCATAAACCGCTATGCTGTTGAGCGCAAGAAGAAGCCACTTCTTAGAAACCAAAGACAATGCGTCCTGAGCAGCACAGGAACTTTGATTTTTCATTGCATCACGTTTACTTTATAACTATAAAGTTTATAGTTTAAATACGCTTGCTGCGTTTATTTAACCATGGATTACGCGAATGGATACTCGGAAAGTGGCAATTTTGAGACGTTTGAGGATACTGCTTCAGTATTTAAGGCAATTAAGGTAAGACTCATAGCGTTCTTTGCAGCCTTTTTCATATTTTATTACGCCATTTTTTCGTATTTCAGCTTTGGCCTTGTGCTTTTCGGCATCAGTTATTACTTTTATTATATATTGGTTTCTTCAATTGTGCTTTCCGTGCTTGCATCTTTGTCAATAACCCTTGGCCTTTATTCGCAAAAAGCTGTTAAAGGTAGCACAGCAGGAAGCAGAAGCGGAATATACGCTTTTGTTGTGAGCCTTGTGCCTTCTACCATGTGCTGCACCCCGGTAATACCCTCAATCCTTGTTGCAGTATTCGGATCTGGAGGCATAGCGCTGGCGTCAGGAGCAATACAGGGGGTGCTTTCGGATTTCAGCCCGGCTTTCATACTGGTTGCAGCATTGCTGCTTTATTATTCGGTTCATGTTTCACTAAAGAGGATAAAGAAACCGTCGTGTGAATGTTAGTTGGTGCATTAAATGCAAAAAAGGAAGATGACTTATGTAGTCGTGGGAATATTGGTTGTGATAGCACTTGTATATTTCTTCGGAATAGATAACAGTTCAGGCGCTTCGCAGTCGTTCATGCCTCCGGTAGGAGCAAAGGCCCCGAATCATTCTTTCATATATGCTTCCAACGGAACAGTTGCGAATGTTTCCTCCTTGGGTGGAAAGCCTGTGCTTCTTTGGTTTGTAGCCACATGGTGCAGCGGCTGCGCAGTCGGAAACGAGATGCTGAACGACAACATAAGCTATTTCAAAAATAAGGGAGTGGATGTAATTGAAGTTGAGTTGTACAGGGACTTGGGTTATTCCGGGGCTCCTATAAGCTCTTTTGTAAAGGAATATGCGCCGAATGTGACGTCTTACAGCAACTTCAGAAGCGCAATCTCAGGCTATAACCTGTCGCTTGCATATGACAAGGATGGCTACTTAGATATCTATTACCTGATAGGCCCGAATGGGAAGATATTGTATGAGAACGACGGCAGCCTCGCGGCTACGCTGAAGGAGCTTAAGAGCAAGGTAAACTCCCTGTAGTGCTCATTATAATAATAGGTTTTGGCATGGAAAAATTCGACTACGCGATAATAGGCCAGGGAGCTGCAGCGTTTGCGGCTGCCATAAAAGCCAATGAGCTTGGAAAGAGCACCGTGATGATAGGCAGGAACGCAACTGAAGGGGCTACGCTCGGAGGCACGTGCGTGAATGTCGGATGCGTGCCAAGCAAGCGAATGATAACAGTCGCAAGATTCGCCAGAGAGCTTAGAATTAAGCGCTTCAAAGGGTTCGATTACGAAAGGGGCAGTTTGAAATACAAAGAGATCGTTCAGGAAAAAGATGATTTGGTAAAAGAATTCCATGAATCCAAGTACGAAAACGTTATTGGCTCGCTGGAAAAAGTCACTTATTTGAACGAGTTCGGCTCCATAGAGGATGCAGAGCATATAAAAGCAGGTTCAAAGGAGATAGAGGCAAAAGGCATATTGATAGCCACAGGGGCAAGGTCCTTTGTTCCAAAAGTGCAGGGCATGGATGGTGTCAAATATCTAGACAACGAAAGCGCACTCTCGCTTAAGGAACTGCCCGAAAGCATGATAGTGGTTGGCGGAAGGGCAATAGGGTTGGAATTCGCACAGATGTTTTCATTGTTCGGCACAAAAGTCACAGTGCTGCAAAGGAGTCCGACAATACTCCCTAATTGGGAGCCGACAATACCAAAGCATTTGGAAAGATACCTAAGAGAGGATGGGATTGACATTAGGACAAATGTCGAAATGAAATCGATTTCGGAAAGCAACGGCAAGACCGAGGTGAAGACCTTGGTTGACGGCAAGGAAGAAAACTTTGTAGCAGAAAAATTGTTGATGGCAACCGGAAGAACCCCAAACACTGGAAAGCTCGGATTGAAAAACGTCAACTTGGAAACAGACAGCAAGGGCTTCATAAAAATAGACAGCATGATGCAGACAAACGTGAAAGGCATTTACGCAGCAGGAGACGTTACAGGCAATCCTATGCTTGAAACGCTTGCAGCAAAAGAGGGGAATGTAGCAACTCAGAACATGTTCGCAAACAAGAAGCTGAAGATTGATATAAACGAAGTCCCAAGCGCGGTGTTCACAGAGCCGGAAGCGGCAATGGTTGGCAGAACAGAAGAACAAGTAATAAAAGACCTTAACGACTGCGGATGCAACGCACTTCCAATGGCATTTGTTCCGAAGTCAAGCATAATATCCGACACACGAGGAGTCATAAAGGTTGTCATAAACCCTAAAACCCACGAGATACTCGGAGTGCACATGCTTGGGCATGGAGCTGCGGATCTTATACACGAAGGAGTAATGGCGGTGAAGTTCCACCTGAAATTGGAAGACATAATAGATACGGTACACGTATTTCCAACCATGAGCGAAGGGTTCAAGCTTGCATGCCAGTCATTTTTTGCAGACGTATCGAAGCAGAGCTGCTGCACTGTGTAGCCATTGAAACTGCATGGAATAAATTTATACTTTGACTGCGAAAGCTGGCTGTGATATCATGGATAACGATGGAAGCAGTCTGATTTCTTTTATAGAAAATTATAAGGATGACATGGTAAGCACCATGTCAAAAATGGTCTCGATACCGTCAATTTCGCCAATGAGCGATGGAAATGGAGAGGGAGCCAGGGCCGATTTCCTTGAAGGCAAGCTCAAGGAATGGGGTTTCGACGTTAAAAGATATAACTATGCAGACGAGACAAACACGCAAAGGCCTAACCTTGTGGCCAAGCACGGCAACTCGGCCAGGACAATATGGTTTGTGGCACATATGGACACCGTTGCACCTGGAGACAGGTCCTTGTGGCTGACAGATCCCTTCAAAGCCGAGATAAAGGATGGCAAAATCTACGGAAGGGGAACCAACGACAACGGACAGGACTTGATAGCGTCGATTTATGCACTCAGGGCGATTAAGGAATCAGGCAGGAAAACAGAATTCAACATAGGCGTAGCATTGGTGGCAGATGAAGAGCTTGGTAGCAAGTGGGGCATACAAAAGCTTTTGCAGGAGCAGGGAATATTCGGCAATGACGATATGTTCGTAGTCCCGGATTACCTGAGCGAAGGAGGGAGCATGGTTGAGATAGCGGAGAAGGGCTCGCTCTGGCTCAAGATAAAGGTGAACGGCAAGCAGGTGCACGCCAGCACGCCTGCTCTGGGAGTAAACGCAAACAGGAATGCATCCAAGCTTATAACCAGAATAGACGAGATGCTGCACCAGAAATACAATGCCACCGATGGCATTTACCAGCCCCCTTACTCTACTTTCGAGCCGACAAAGAGGGAGAAAAACGTAGACAGCGTCAACATAGTGCCAGGCTCTGACGTTTTCTATTTCGACTGCAGGGTGCTGCCGACATATAAGCTTGACGATGTGCTCAACGATGTCAAGAGCGTGTGCAATTCTGACGAGTTCAAAGCCGTCAAGATAGAGATAGAAACGTTCAGCAGGGAGGACCCCGCAGAACCGACAAGCATGGATTCCGAGGTAGTGAAGAGGCTGCTCAGGAGC
>JAKAUR010000013.1 GCA_021827665.1 Microcaldota archaeon | reverse complement strand
GGAATAATAGACAAGGATACGCCTCTTGAAAAGCTCCTCGAGCTAAGCGAAAGGAGCATACTCGACAGGAGGCTCGAATCTGTAGTCTACAAGAGAGGCATGTCCAGAAGCATGAAACAGGCCAGGCAGCTTATAACACATGGGTTCATTTCGATAAACGGGCGCAAGCTCACAGTGCCCGGGTATCTGGTCAACGCAGAGGAAGAGCACAAGATAGGATATTACAAATCCATAGACATAGCTCCGGCCAAGCAGGAGGAAACCAAAGCTGAAGCGGAACCAAGCGTAGAGCAGGCAGAGAACTGAAAATGGTGAATATTTATGGCTAAAAAAGGCAAAGCAGCGGAGAAAAAACCTGCAGCTGAGAAGCAGAAAAAAGAAACGGTCTCGTACGAAGCAAAGGCAATGGAAGAGACAAAGGCAAAGCCGAAGCCCGAAAGGCTTGCGGTTGCGCACGTTTACTCCTCCAAGAACGATACGATAATAACGCTCACCGACATAAGCGGTGCCGAGACAATAGCTGTCGGAAGCGGAGGCATGATGGTAAACACCGATTCTCAGGAAGGTTCGCCCTATGCGGCCATGCAGGCAGCATACAAAGTCGCTGCTGCTGCCAAGGAAAAGGGCATAATGAACATAAACATAGAGATAAGGGCTCCCGGAGGCCACAACTCGAAAACGCCTGGGCACGGAGCTCAAGCGGTAGTAAGAGTGCTTGCAAGGAGCGGCCTACGCGTCAACAGGATTGAGGACGTTACCCCGATACCGACGGACACGACGAGGAGGCCAGGAGGAAAGCGTGGAAGGCGCGTATGAGCATTATGCTTATAGCCCTTGCCAGCCCAATACAGAATGATTTGAATGACAGAACCTATTTCAACGTCCGAAGTGGTATTTCCCGGGGACAGGCTCTCAACGGAAGAGGAGTTCCTGCCCGCAAGGAACGTATATGTTGAAAACGGGATCGTATACTCTGCCGTTTTCGGCAAAGCAGCCACCGAAGAGGGCAAGATGCTGGTAAACAGCGCCACCAGGGACATAAGAAAAATGAAGCGTGGCATGTTCGTCCTGGGCAGGGTTGTAGGAGTCCTCAAGAGCGTAATATTCGTAGAGATAGAGAACTTCTCCATAGGCAGCATGGAGTTCATCGCAGGCAAGGACGGAAAGGTAGTTCTTATGGCGCCGAGAAGGCCCCCCATTAGGGGAGGCATGCACGAAAGGCACGACAGCAGAAGGGACGAGCCCAAGCCTGCTGAAATGGGCGACGTGGTGCTTGCCAAGATAATAATGGAGGACAACGAAATATTCACGCTCAGCCTCAGGGACCCTGAAGCCGGAGTGGTATACGCCATCTGCGACGAATGCGGCGAGAAGCTGCAGCTCGACAAGCACGGAGAGGGATTGTACTGCAGCTCGTGCAAGAAAACGGTAAGGCCGAAGGTGAGCACGCTTTACGACAACTCAAAAGCGATAGAGGAACTGCTTATGCGCAACGGGCAAAGCAACGAGGAATGATGGTGTTAAAATGGATGGGATAAACGTCATAAAAAACGAAAGCAAAGAACTCATACTGGAATTTGAAGACAGTGACACGACCATACCTGACATGATAGCCGCAGAGCTTTCGGGAAATGACGACGTCGTATTCACAGGAGTGACTAAGGACCATCCAGAAACGGGAAAGCCCCAGCTCATAATAAAAACGGGAAAAAAGAAGGCAGCCGAAACCCTTGAGAAGGTCTTGGAATCGCTCGACGAGAAGATATCCGAAATAAAGAAGGGCATAAATGCCAAGCAGTGAATCGCGTAAGCGATAAATCTTTTTCTTTGCCTATCCCTAAGTATGAAAGAGGGAGCAAGGTTCCTTGCGGTTGCAAGCGGGCCCATTTACGAAAGAAAAAAGAAGACTACCTTGCTTGTTGGGATAGTCGGAAGAAAAGGCACCGTAGAAGGAGTCCTTTCCGACAGGGTTGGTATCGACGGGAATGATGCGACCCGTAAGATAATCAAGATGGCGCGCAGCTCCCGCTTCAGCAGCCAGATAAAGGCGATTGCAATCAATGGCATAGCCATTGCCGGGCTAAACGTTGTAGATGTAAAAACCGTAGAGCGGAAAGCGAAGATCCCAGTTATAATACTGACGAGAAAGAAGCCCGATTTCGTGGCTTTGGAGAAGGCGCTGAAGAGTTCCGAAAACCAAGAAACGGATTTAATAAAAGGCAAGATTGCCATCGTAAAGGCCCTCAACTCCGAAAGGCCATTTGTTAAAGCTGGAGGATTCTACGTGCAGTCCGGCAAGAAAATCGATTACGATAAAGGAGTAGCGATTGCATTCGAGCTTCTTAGGCTGGCGCACATGGTTGCCAAAGGAGTCAGCACAGGAGTATCGAAAGGCAGGATATGAGTAGCAGCGTTATTAGAATTTACAGGATATATGGTGGTTGATGGATTCTATGGTTCCGGAAATAATTTTTAATTACAGCGAGCTCTACGCGTCGGCAGTGTTCAACAACGCCTTCATGTATTCGAAGGGATTCGCCGAAGAGGTTAGAAAAAATTCCAATGAAGCCATAGGTGTGTATACTAGTCTCTGGAAACCAAAAGGCCAAACAATCCTGAAAACCCTTTCAGAAATAACCGGGATAGAATGGAGGGAAAAGACGATAGTGGCTTACATAATAGACCAGTACAGAGGGTATTCCAGCCCTCTGACGATTCCGGCCAACATGGGCGAGAGCAGATTCCTTTACATAATGACACACGAGCTTACGCACAGGATATTAGACCAGAGGGAAAGAGCAGTTGAGCATTATGAAAGCTGGATAAAAAGCAAATATCCGGACATAATGCCTATTGTCAGAAATCACGTATTGGTCCATGCGATTGACACTGCGCTTTACCTTAAGCTTTTCAGCAAGGAGGAGCTTGATGAACACAGAGGGATTGACGGGACAAAGAAGTTCGGAGACCCTTACGTGAAAGCTTGGGAATTGGTGGACAAAGAAGGTTATCAGGAGGTCATAAACGCGTTGAAAGAGAGCAAAGCCTAACTGCACAAAAGCCTTAAATATCGGGAAGCGCGCTTCTTTCATTGATAGAATGAAAGCAGCGGTTTCAGCACGGAATTGTCTTTTTGGACAAGCACTCGTTTTTAGCTAGAAGCCTGCATGCCAGTTTTACCGCAATCACATTTGCATTGCTCAGCCTTGGCTGTTTTTCACTTCATTGCGCTTACCGTAGGGTGAGAATATGGAATACGAAAAACAAAAGGTAGACGAAGGAATAGGAAAAAGGGGCATGCCTAAGCCCCTGCACAGAATGTCGGAAACGGAGAGACTGGAGCGCAGAGCAAGGATACGGATAGGGTCGGAGATAATAGCGTATGCGGAAGGCTTCATGCGGAAGGAGGGCTTCGTGCAGATGCTGCCTGTGCTTCTGTCGCCGATAACCGATCCGCTGTGGCCTGATCCAGCGGCTGGGATATACAAAAGGCTCGAGGTAGACATATACGGGACCACAGTAAGGACAATGCACAGCATGATAGTGCACAAGCTCGTCGGCACGTCGCTGCTGATGGACAGGTTCTTCGTGATGTCGCCGAACATAAGGCTGGAGAAGCCCGAGAGGGCTTCCACTGGAAGGCATCTTTTCGACCGATCGCAGATGGATTTCGAAGCCCGCGGAGCCTCTTCTGCAGAGATACGCTCGCTTATAGAGAGGATGCTGCACGGTTTGGTGGAGCACATAGGCAGCTCAATGAGAGAGGAGTTTTCCACCATAGGTGCGGAGGCGCCAAGATTCAAGGTTCCGTTCGGCGTGTATTCCAGGGAAGAACTGGAAAAGAGGTACGGCAAGGATTGGGAAGACGAACTGCCGAAGCACATAAGCGAGCCGGCATGGATAATTGATCTGCCTAGGGAGTTCTATGACTACGAGGACCCGGAAACGCACAGGTGGGACAACTTCGACCTTTATCTGCCGAAAAGAGGAGAGCTAGTAACCGGAGCACTGCGAGAGTTCGAATACAAGAAGATGCTGTCCAAGATGGAAAGCGCAGGAGTGAAGAAGGAACTGTACTCCTTGCTGTTGGAGCTTGCAAAAGATGGAAAAATAAGGCATAGCGCTGGCGCAGGCATAGGTATGGAAAGGCTCATAGCGTGGATTACCGGCGCAGAACATGTAGGCGACGTCCAAGCGTTCCCAAAAGTTCCGGGCATAGTATACGAGCTTTGATTGATTTTGAGGGCGATTTGCCCTTCATTTTTTCAATCCCAGCGCGTGTCGTATACGTAATCGTTGACCAGTTCCTCCGCCCCCTGCTTGAAATACTTTTTGGATATTTCGTTTTTCTCTTCGAAACTTTTAAACATCTGCAAATTGTATTTGTCCGACCTTAGGGGTGCCCTTGACCTGAGTTCGTCCATTGCCCTGGACATCGAATCCGTATTTTCGAAGTATATTGCTATAACAGATTCGTAGGCACCAGAAGCATTTTTTGATTTTCTGGCAACCAATTCTCCGCCGAGGTTGGTCAGCCTTTCTTCCAGATTTGTTCTTGAAGTTTCCAGCGATTCGCGGGTGCTTGAGTCCATTTTGAAGAACATTGTTTTTTCTGAGTAGTTCGACTTCTTGGTAATGTTTTCCATAAAAACACAACAAGTAATTTTCTTGGTTTTATATTTATATGATGCATCCCGATTCGTCAATCGGCGTATGCGACAGCAAAAGATTTTTAAAGCATCCCAAACGTCGCCATAGTGGGCGCCAATGCCTGCATATTCCTGCAGGCGGCACTGACATAATAAGGTATAAATACTTTATCCCTAAAAACAATAGTGCTTGTTGTGGTAAATTTTCACCACTATTGTTTGCTATGCAATTTTGCATGCTTAATATGAAAATTCCTGCTTGGAATTGGATGCAGTCTTGAGGAGTGCAATAAGGTACCGACAATTGCGATAAATATGGCCGTTCCAGACATCGATTCCAGTCGATGCTGCTGGAGGGCACTGCTATCAGATTTCGACAGCCATGCAAGTTCGCTCAGCGGCTTCGCTGGGCAGCGTACGGCTCAGTAACACGTGGTCAATCTACCGTAAAGAGGCGAATACCCATGGGAAACTGTGGCTAATGCGCCATAGGCCAGGGATTCTGGAAGGAGCCCTGACTTAAAGGAGCGCGAATTGCAGCGTTTCCGCTTTACGATGAGACTGCGGCGGATCAGGCAGATGGCGGGGTAACGGCCCACCATACCTATAACCCGTAGGGGATGTGGGAGCATAAGCCCCGAGAAGGGCACTGAGACAAGGGCCCTAGCACTACGGTGTGCAGCAGGCGCGCAAACTCCACAATGCGCGTAAGCGTGATGGGGGGAATCTGAGTGGTTCACTTTGTGAACCTTTTGCCAAGTATAGCAAGCTTGGCGAATAAGTGCTGGGCAAGACCGGTGGCAGCCGCCACGGTAATACCGGCAGCACAAGTGGTGTCCACGATTATTGGGCTTAAAGCGCTCGTAGCCGGCTGATGCCGTCTCGCGTGAAATATTGGCGCTCAACGTCAATGCGTGCGCGAGATACCCATCGGCTAGGGAGCGGGTGAGGTCAGGAGTACTTATGGGGGAGGGGTTAAATCCTGTAATCCTATAAGGACTAACGGTGGCGAAGGCGCCTGACTAGAACGCATCCGACGGTGAGGAGCGAAGGCTAGGAGAACGAATCGGATCAGATACCCGAGTAGCCCTAGCAGTAAATTATGCAGACTCTGGTGTTGCAAGTATCACGAATGCTTGCAGTACCGTAGCGTAAGTGTTAAGTCTGCCGCCTGGGGAGTACGGCCGCAAGGTTGAATTCGCATAAGATAAGACAACCAATATATGGTTGTGCACACAACTATTACCATGACTTTCTCGAAAGACCTGTTTTATTTGACGGGTGCATTAAGGGATGGATCTGTATTTTACGATAAAGCATCTAGAAACTATACGCTCGTTTGGTATTCAAACAGCGCCAGTTACTTGGATGAATCAATCGTTTGCAGAGTTGTCAAAGTATTTGGCAAAAAGCCTAAAGTGTACGAGTATAGATCAGGAAATTACAGAGTGAGGATATCGAGCAAGGATGCTTACCTGCAATTGAAACGCATCTTTGATTTCCCTGATGAAGGCATCGGCCAGATTAATTGGGGCGTTTCGCAGACATTAAGAAATGCAACTTATGGGCTCAGAATTGCTTATATAAGGGCAATGTATGATGCCGAAGGAGACGTTTCAATCCGAAACAGGTATATAGAGGTAAGTCAGAAAAACACAGAAGTGCTAGAATGGATAAGAACTGTGCTTAACGATTACGGGATAAATTCCGGATCGGTTGTTCTGGCAGACAAAAAATCAATGACATATAAATTTGTAATAAGCGAGAAGAGGTCAGTATGGCTTTTTAGAAAGCAAATAGGCTTTGAGCTCGACAGCAAAAAGAAAATGTTAGATTTGTTATGCTTAAGATAGTTGTGCACGATTATATATTGGACTTACCTTAGCGGCAACAGACTTAAAGCAATTGGCGGGGGAGCACACAAGGGGTGGATGCTGCGGTTTAATTGAATCCAACGTCGGAAATATTACCAGAAGCGACGGCAGTGTGAAGGTCAGACTGAAGATCTT
>JAKAUR010000030.1 GCA_021827665.1 Microcaldota archaeon | reverse complement strand
GAGAAGGAGCTTCTCGTGTTGCTCCTCGTCGCCTATTATGTCCCTTACCTTGTCAAGTTCCGCCCTGCCTAATTCCTTTCCGGCCAAAAGCTCCTTGTATTCCGCAAGCCCGTTGGCCTCGTTCCTTTCAAGAAGCTTTGTGACGAACGCTATGCCGAGCAGCTTTCTTACTATCGGGTATGTGACAAGCCTGAGCTTTGCCTTGAACGGTATTTCTACCTTTTCTATGCGCTTCTCTCCAAGAAGCGATCCCCATATTCCCGCATGCCTCAGCTCGGTCTCGCTCAGCTTGGCCACCAGTTTTTTGAGGGTCCTGTCCTTCTCGCCATTTTCTATTGTCTTGTAAAGCCTGTAGTCCGAAAGCTCGTCCTTGAGAAACCTTTCCTCTATGTCCCTTTTGCCTGTCAATTGCACACCTAATAAGCGCACATATAGGAACGCATGCGAGCGCGCCCCCTGACGCATATGGTATTTCAATACTATTTCAATACAAAATTAATAAATAGTGCATTTCGAAAATTAAGATGGTGCTTGTGTGGACATAGAAACAAAGATTGAAGTGATAAAGAGCTTCGCAGCTGAAATACTTACCGAGCAGGAGCTGAGG
Organism: Microcaldota archaeon; assembly: GCA_021827665.1. Taxonomy (GTDB): domain Archaea; phylum Micrarchaeota; class Micrarchaeia; order Micrarchaeales; family Micrarchaeaceae; genus Micrarchaeum_A. Next base: position 6,275 of record JAKAUR010000030.1, on the reverse strand, counting down.
GAGCTTCTGCAGTCTAACGAGCATCCTCTCGCTTACGACGGCTTCGAGCCATCCGGCTTGGCGCACATACCGTTCGGGCTGTACAGGGCCAAGAACATAAAGAAGCTGCTGAGCGTAGGCATCAAATTCAACATTTACGTGGCAGACTACTTCGCATACGTCAACAAGAAGATGGGCGGAAACCTGGACCACATAAGGGACGTGGGAAACTACTTCATAGAGGTTTGGAAGGCCGCAGGCGTAGACGAAAGCAAGGTCAAGATAATATGGGCGAAGGACCTCATGAAGGATTTCGACTACTGGGAGACCTTCATGAAGGTTGGGAAGATGATGTCGCTAGACAGGGTCAAGCGCGCGATAACGATAATGGGAAGGAAGGAAGGCGATTCCCTAGAAGCAGCGCAGCTGTTCTATCCCCCGATGCAGGTTACCGACGTCATAATGATGGGCATAGACATATGCCAGCTCGGAATGGACCAGCGCAAGGCCAACGTCCTTGCAAGGGAGGTAACAAAAAGGATGGGCCTGAAGGTGCCGGTAGCGGTGCACCATCCGTACATACTGGGCCTGCAGGGTGCTCCTGGCGACCTGAAGAGCATGGACCCGGACAAGGGCTTCGAATACAAAATGTCCAAGTCGAATCCAAAGAGCACCATACTGGTGCATGATTCCGAGGATGAGATTAAGAAAAAGATAAATTCGGCGTACTGCCCTGAGCGTGTCGTGAGCGGAAATCCTATCTTCGATTTTCTGGAAAAGATAATAATCGACGATCCGAAGGCTCCGATAACGATCGAAAGGCCGGAGAAGTTTGGCGGTCCCATAGAGGCAACCAGCTACCACGAGCTCGTGTCGCTGTATACTGATGGCAAGCTCCACCCTGTGGACGTGAAAGCGTATGTGGCCAAGGAGCTGGAGATACGCATACGCCCGATAAGGGAGCATTTCGAGAAGGACAAAAGCGCCAGGGAACTTTACGAAAAGGTAAAGTCTTACCAGATAACCAGATAGGGTGTTTAAACGATCGTAGCGGTAGGCACCAATAACAGGGTAAAAATCAGTGCGGCCAAGAAGGCTTTTAAAATGTCCAATATCGACGCGGAAATAATTCCAGTAGGAGTGGATTCCGGAGTGAGGCCGCAGCCCCTGAGCAACGAAGAGGGCATAAGGGGTGCCATAAACAGGGCCAGAAATTCGATGTCAAAGGCTAATGCGGACATGGGCATAGGAATGGAGGGCACCGTGGACGAAAACGCAAACTGGATGTTCCTAACCGGCTGGGTCGCAGTAGTGGACAAGGATGGCAATGTCGGAATAGGGAGCAGCGGTTCTATTCTGCTTCCCGAAAAGATCGCGGCCAGGCTGAGGAAAGGGGAAGAACTTGGAAACGTAATAGACGAAATGGAAAATGCGCACGGAATAAAGACTAACCAGGGCACTATAGGGGTACTTACCAAAGGTACGGTAAAGAGAGAAGACGAATTCACCACGGCAACGCTTCTGGCTCTTGCAAGGTTCTTGAGCCGCGATTACTACGAGGGCAAAAATTAGCCGTATTTTTCTATCTGCTCGTTGGCAAGCTCCACAAGCTTTAGGGCATAGTTCCTCTCAAGGGAGTTTATCGCGCTTTCTATTATCGGATCGCTCGGGTTCTTCTCGAGCTGTTTCTTTAGCATGTCGAGCATTCCGAATCTCTCTCTGACTCCTGCAACATTTACCTTCAGCTTATTCAGGTCTTTCTCCATCGCCCTGCTGAATGCGTTTATTTTAGATATATCTGCATCTTCGGCAAGCATGTCGATTCTTTCACGCATCCTTTCGAGTATGCTGCCAATCTCGTCGTTTCTGAGCAGCGCGAAGTCGTCGAATGTCCTCTGGTTATGCGGAATTTGCTTTTTCGTGCTTCTGTTGTTTTTCACTTCTTTTCCCCTCTTATTAGCCTGCCCAACGGATCGGTCTTTGGCAGGAAATGGGAATTGTTTAACTCGAAGGTTATCTCCTTCATTACTCTTTTCATCGCAGCCCTTACTTCTGGCTCCAGCGCCTCCATGTCTATTTTTGTCATTCCGGATTTTATGTCGTTGATGCTGTCAACTATGACTTCCTCGAAATATCTTTCGTCGAGCATCTTTATCCTCGCGTTTTCCCAAAGCCTTGTTGTATTTTCCATCTCTTCGCACAAATCCGAATATCCGTGCTTTGCCTTGTAACCGGAAATGGCTTCGTTGAGCAGACCAAGGCTTCTCTTTATCATCTCTTGGCTCTGAACGCATATGTCGTACAGAATGCTTCCGCCTGCGGATCCATGCGTGCTGTCTTCATCGATGCAAGTTTTGGCATAAGCCATTATGGCTGCAGGCACGACCTCCTTTGTCAGGTATGGCTTCAGGTCTGTAAAGCTGATCCTCGGAACCTTGAGGGTTATGTATTCTATGCTGTTGGCGCCTTTGTCCTTGTGGGCCATTTATACACCAATTATAAGCATAAAACTGCTCTAATAATATTTATACTTTACATGGCAATCTAATGCTGTAAAGTAAGGTGTTTGGTTGGCTAAGGAATACATATCCGAAGTGCTCTCGTTCGCATATGCTCCCGGTTGGTGGGCAATGGAAAAGGACGAGAGGGAATCAAAGCTTGCCGAACTTTCCTCAAAACTCAAATCCTGGGGCATCTCCTCAAATGCAATAAAAGCAGGATTATACGATTCGCTCCGCAGCGATTCCGACCTGCTTTTTTGGCTTATGTGCGAAGACCCCAAAAAGATCCTTGCGGCAAAACTGATGATAGAGGAATCGTTATCCGGATATGTAACAGGTAGGACGGGCTTCCTTTCGGTTTATCCTTCATCCAAGGAAAAGCCGGGGCCAGATGGCAAGGATTATTTCGTCGCGTATCCGATGAGCAAGAGGCCTGATTGGTATCTTCAGGGCATGGAGGAATCGAAGCGCATAGTGGCCGATCACGTCAAGATAGCGGTTGAGAGCAGCCACAATAAGGGAATAACATCATATACTACGAAGTCCTTCGGAATAGCAGATTACGAATTCGTAGTGATATACGAGATACCTGATATCTTCGAATGGGTGGCAGTGACGGAGGAGCTTAGGTCGGCCGAAGCGAGGAAATGGATAACCAACGAAGCGCCTATCCTGACAGGAATAAGAATGGACGTGTGAAAATGGACGGAATACTCCTGATGGCTTACGGAACCCCGAAAAACATAAGCGACGTAGAAAGGTATTATACTGAGATACTGCGCGGCTCAAAGCCATCCGAAGCCCAGCTGGAAAAATTAAAGAAAAGATATGCAGCAATAGGTGGAAGCTCGCCGCTGCTTGAGATTACAAGGAGCCAGGCGGAAAAGCTGCAAAAGCTCGCCGATAGCAGAATGGTGAAAGCAAAGGTTTATTTCGGGATGAAGTATTCTGATCCGCATATAACCGACGCAATAAAAAAAGCCATGGGTGACTCGGTATCTAGGCTTTTCTGCATACCGGTGGCTCCTTTCTACAGCCATATAAGCACTGGCAGTTATTTCGACCGCGTCAAAGCGGCGGCAGATGAATGCGGCTATTCCGGGGAATTGGTTTTCGTAAATTCATGGCACGATGAGCCGTACCTTGCAGAGGCGTGGATTGAAAGGCTAGAAGAAACGGAAATAGACAAAAGCTGGACAATGCTTTTCACTGCCCACAGCCTGCCTCTCAGCGATGCAGACGACCTGAGCGTTTACAGAAGGCAGCTAATATATGCTTCAAACTCTGTAGAAAAGCTCTTCGGATGCAAATGGTCCTTAAGTTTTCAGAGTGCCGCCGACGTTCCTGGGAAATGGATCGGACCAAGCGCAGCATGGCAGATAGAGGGCCTCGCAAAGAACGGCGTAAAGAAGCTCGTCATAATACCAATCGGCTTCGTTTCGGACAATCTAGAAACGATGTACGATGCAGGAATAGAATACACCGGGCTGTGCGAAAAACTCGGAATCGAGGCCAGGATGCCTAAAATGCCTAATGACTCGGACGGGATAATAAAAGCCTTATACTGGGCATACAAAAAAGCCGCAGGGAAATAAATCGGTCAAATCTTTTGCGCTTTTACTATATCAACGATTTTCTTAAGGTTCTCCGGAGGTGTGTCTTTCAACACCCCATGGCCGAGGTTGAACACAAATCTGCTGATTCCAGAAGCATCGTCCAGAATGTTCATCACTGCTTTTTCCATGGCTGCTCCCCCTGCTTTGGCCAGCTCGGGATCAAGATTGCCCTGTATGCCGAACTTTTCGTCCAATCTGTAATAGCTTTGGCGTATCGGGGTGTTGGGGTCTACGCTTATGAAATCCGGGTTTGATTTCGCGAATGAGTCAAGCATGCCTGCGGTCTTGGCGGAAAAGTATATTTTAGGCACGTTTTTGGGCAATTCCGACAGTATGCTCTTCGTAGGCCCTAGGACAAACCTTTCGTATTCCTCTTTTTCAAGCAGGCCTGCCCAACTGTCGAATATCTGGACAACAGACACGCCCGCCCTTATCTGTGCCTTCAGGTAATTTGTTATTAGCGTTGATGCCGCATTCATGGCCCTTTCAAAGCCTTCAGGGTCCTCTTTAATTATTTTTCGCGAACGTTCAAACATCCTGGAAGGTCTGCCCTCTATGATGTAGCTGAAAAGCGTGAATGGGCCTCCGGAAAAACCTATGAGCGGAATCCCTTCAAGCTTCTCTCGCGAAAGCCTTATGTTTTCGAGCACGTATGGGGCGTCCCTTTCACAGTCGAACCTTCCGATTCGCTCAATTTCGTCATTGTCGCTTATGTCAAGAAGCCTGTCTGCTATCGGGCCTATATTTTCTTCTATGTGCAGCTCGTATCCCACTGACTTTATCGGGACCATTATATCCGAATAAAGAACCGCGGCATCAACTCCAAGCTTTCTTACAGGGAGCACGGTTATTTCGGATGCGGTCTCAGGGTATGCCTGCACGTCTAGAACGTTGCGCCCGCCCTTAAGCATTGCGTATTCCTTGAGATACCTGCCGGCTTGTCTCATGAACCAGACGGGGTGCCTTTCCACGTTCTCGCCCCTCATGGCCCTGAGCATTAAGCTGTCCTTATATTCATCCATTATTACCGCCCGCAGCCTTTATTGCGGATTCAAGGCTGTTAACCTCCGCCCCTTTTGCATTTTTGAAAGCCCCCATTGCTTTTTCAAGCGCCTTACTGCCAATGCACACCGCCTTTAATCCCTGCAGCCTGGCAAAATCATAATCAATGCTCTTGAACAGGGATTCCACTTCCAAGCTGCTGGGAAAAACCACAGCGGAATATTTATCAGCGTCAAATTCCATCATGCACTCCTCAACCGAATAAGCTTTTATCCTTACGTGCATGAATCCGGGGGCAAGTTCCAAAGAGTCGGCTTTGCTTGCATTGGACCCCGATATTTCTACTACGGGACCGTGCTCCATTTCGGAGATTCTGGCATACACCTCTGCCAGGCCTCCAGTTTCAGGGGCGTATGCAACGTTAACTCCGTGGCTTTCCAATTCCATTGCAGTGGATTGGCCCGCAGCAAACACTTCTGCATTTTTCAGCGGATTTTTTATGCCTAAATCTTTTGCCTCTTCAAAAAACAGGCTTACCGAATGTTTGGATCCGAATACAACGTATGCGGCTGCAGCAGCCAGCTTTACGGCATTCTCAACAGCTTCAAAATTATCGACGAAAGTTATTGCAGGTATGAATTCCGCGTTCTTGAAGCTCTTGAACCTTGCCCTTAATGCAACCGTTTCTTCCTTTGGGCAGAGAACTGCGATTCTATCCCTTGATGTTTTAGGCAATTATATCATTCCCTCCGTCTTCCATTATGAGTTTTCCAAGCCTCTTGCCTAACCCTTCAGGGTCATCAAAGCCACCGATTGCGTTTTTCCTTATCTGTCTTTCGCCGTCGATATCCGAAAGGAATCCGATAATCTTAATGCTTCTTCCTTCTTTATCCGATGACGCCAGGGCACCTATCGGGACGTCGCAGCCTATTCCGAACACCCTCCCGAATGCCCTTTCTGCAAACGTTTCCGCCTCTGCTTTTTTGTCACCTATGGCTTTCATCATTTCTATGGTTTCGTTGTCGCCGGAGCGTGCGGTCACGGCCAATGCTCCCTGTCCAATGGCAGGAACCATCAAGTCGGTGCCAAGCTCTTCGAATTTCACATTGCAATCCAGTCTGCGTATACCAGATTCGGCGAGAACCAGAGCGTCGACGACGCCATCTTTCAACGTCCT
>JAKAUR010000034.1 GCA_021827665.1 Microcaldota archaeon | reverse complement strand
CGATCTGCGCATTTGTCGATGGCCCAAGTGTGAAATTCAGAAACCAGCGCGTAGGGGTAAAGCACGTTCTGAGGGACAGGGACACGGTCACATTCATAAAAGAGAGATAGGGTGCAAACAGTTCCACGGATAAAAATATATGCTTATAATCCAATATGTATGCGGAGGTAAAAATGGCGATAAAATACTGGGAATTCGAGGATGCGCCCTTCAGGGAGAAGGTCAAAAGCCCAAAGGTCGCAGACATTGCAAGGATATTCTTCGAAAACGAAACAGAGGCATACAGGTTCGCCACGCTCCTTAGCATGGCCAAAAAGTCCGGCCTAAGGCTCAAAGACGTGCCTGAAGGCATACCAATTGCCACCGCAAAGAGGTATCTTGATTATGCAGTTCAGTTGGGGCTGCTTAAGCACGAAAATTCCATATACGAGCTGACCGACAGGTATTCGAAGCCGCTCAGGAACATAGCTTCGTACATAAAGGCATGGATGGAGACGCCGTCGGATGAGGACCTCTCGATAGAGTTCGTTAACGCGAAGCAGGGAAAGCAGGACAAAAGAGGAGGAAGAGGCCAAAAAGAAAGCGCGGATTCGGGCCCGGCGGGAATTTCATAGCATTAGCGAACCGCTAAACTTATTTTGAACCCGCGACCATCAGCTTAGAAGGCTGCTGCTCTGTCCAAGCTGAGCTACGGGCCCTTAAATCCGTCGAATTAGATTGTGCACGCCAATATTAAAGAACCTTTTCGTATTGTCCGCTACCGCCACGGCGCAGCTCTCAAAATCCATGCCCTTCGCTTTGGCTATCAGCATTATTGACTTGTCAATGTCGTAAACGTGCATCCCAGCAGTGGGCGAATCTGTCTCTGCCATTATGTTTGATATCGGTATCGATTCAATTGCCGCCATTCTTTTTGCAGAGTGCATGGGCGGCACAGAAACCATGAAGCCCATTTTGGCAACCCTTTCAGCCTGAGCCCCGTCACCCTCGAAAAAGTGTATATGGGCCTTCTTTATCCCTGACGAGCCTAGGATCTCCAAAGCGTCGTCAAGCGCGTCCCTGGAATGGACACTGGCAGGCTTGTCAAGCTCTATCGCAAGGTTTACGAACTTCTTAAAGGTCTCTTTCTGCCTTTCCCTGTCTTTTTCGCTGCTTGCAAATTTGTAATCCAGTCCTATTTCGCCGATTGCGGATATGCCCTTTGCATTTGCCCTTATCAGGCTTATGTTATAATCAATCTCTTCATCTGCCATTTTCAGAGCGTTTTCGGGATGTATGCCCAACGCCGCGAAAACCCCTGAGCGCCATCTTTCTCCAATTATTGACATGTTCGACTTCGTGTCAACGCCGTTGACCACCAGCGCTGTGACCCCGTGCCCGTTTGCAATATCCAGCTCCTCATCGCTGAGAAAGTCCGGATGGCAGTGCGCATCTATGAACTCCAGCTTCTGCTTGTACTTGGTATCCTCCTTTTTAGTGCTCAGCTGCGCCAATGCCATAAAAATGCCCTCAAGGTAAAAACATACAACAAAAGATTATATATTCTTTATTTCAAAATATAATTAAATACGGTTTTGGTAATGGAATCTCGAATGCCCTCTTCAAAGCCCAAATCGAGAAGGCGCCGCTCCAATCAGTCTGTGGCTGAGCTTTCAAGGCAGAAGAATCACTACAAGTGGAGCACCATAGCGCTCCTGATTATTGTGATAGTACTAGCATTTGCAATGGTAAATCCGTTTAAGCCTGCAAACGAGCATTTCGGCTCCAGGCTTACAAACATAGACGTTCCTTTCAGCTCGCAATATCTGTCAATAATAAATAATGCCCCGAACTCGTATTTCAACACGTCAGCCCTGAAGCTTCTCAACGGTTCGTTAACTGACGAGATAATAGACACGCCTCCGACTCTGAAGTCAAACCATACATTCGTTGTGAACGGAAAGCCTAGTGTAATATACATAGGTGCAATCTCATGCGTATTCTGCGGGGAGAACAGGTGGGCAATGGCGCTTGCTCTGTCGCGCTTCGGCAATTTCTCACGGCTCTACGAAGGTTACAGCAGTTTTGGCGACCACGACGTACCGACTGTGTACTGGAGCAAGGACAACTACACCACTTCGGAAGGAGTGGGCTTCGGCAACTACTACAACAGCAAATACATAAACTTCATATCAGCAGATTACGAATCGCCTATAGTCGACGGTTTTGAAGTCCAGCCGCTATCCTATTTCGTAGGCCAGGCCCCGAACGCCACTTACAGGTCGGCAATGTCATTCATGAATTCAACCAACGATTTTCAGGGCACGCCGTTCACTTTCTGGGGCACGGTTCTCGCTCCTGGGGCAACGGGTATAGTATTCGGAAATACGACTCCGAGTACTTCAACTCTTCCTTTGACCAACGAAACGCATGCTCAGGTACTTTCGCAGCTCAAGAACTTTAATGACCAGTTCGCATGGGGCGAGTATGCTGCCGCAGACGTTTACATAGCTTATCTGTGCCCTTCCCTGAACAATGCTCCATCGGTTTGCCAGTTGCAGGGAATAAAGGATCTAGAGTCTGCAATGGGTGTTTGAATGGGAGTTTATGGAATGTTCAAAGCACTTTATGTAAGAAAGCCAAAATACATCGCATTGAACGTGGCAGCTTTCCTAATATACTACTTCGTGATGAGGAGCATAGTCCTTTCCGACAACAAGATAATACTTTTCAATAATACAATCTCGGAATACCTGTTTTATCTGATAGCCATAACCTCATCCGTTATTGTAACATTGGCCGTGTATGCTGCCTTCAATACCAGAAACAACAAAGCGAAGGTATCCGCGCCAGTCTCCGGGAGCGCAATAGCTCTTGCCGGAAGTTTCGCCGTAAGCTGCGGCTGCAGCTTCTCTGCACTTTCATACCTTGCCGTAATAGGCCTGAGCACCGGCTCGATAATAAGCCTTGATACGACAATAGCAAATTACGAGACTCCTCTAATGCTGGCTGCTCTCATACTGAACATTGTGATACTGGGCTACTACGCAAACAAGCTTTCAAAGCCTGCGTGCGCAATAAGGCAAACTAAAAAGTCCAAGAATGGGAGAAAACAGGTAAGATGAAATGGCAGCAAAACGCCAAACCGACAAGCCAAGGAAACATCGCAAGCAGCAATACGATACAAAAAAATCCACACGGGCAATGGCCGAAGCCAAAAAACCAAAGAAAACTTCGGTTGCAAAGAGCGTATCCAAGGCTCGAAGGAGTTCATCTACAAAAAATGCCCTTAAAACGAGCAAAGCAAGTCTGCCATCCGTAAAAAGAAAGGAAGAACCAAAGCCAGTGGATTATCAACCGGAACCCCCTGATTCATACAACCACGCAATCATAAAGGATCTGCTCTCGCCGCATTATAATTCTGAAGCCAATGTTCCGGCCGAAGCCATAATATTCTCGAAACTCATGGTGTATTTGAGCATGCCTGCGAGCGAGCAATACAGGTCAGGATTCAGGCTAGGCAAGCTCTATTACAGCCAAGCCGCAGGCTCATCAAGGCCGAAGTGGTACGAAGACTCTATCCCAGAGCTCACGAAGTTCTTTCAGAAGCTCGGATACGCGGCCAAATACAGGATATCCCGTTCCGGGAATCCCATCATAACCCTAAAATCAACTGCAAGCATCAAGCTTGGCTTTAACGCGCATTCGTTCGAGGCAGGCATAATCTCCGGTTTCCTGAGCGACGCAAAGAACGCCTATATGGCAATGCACGAAAGTGAGTGCGAGTGCAACGGCGCAGAAGAATGCGTATTCGAGCATGGGCAAAAAGCCGAAATTGCAATAGACAGAATTGCGCTGATGAGGAATTTTGCGAAACATCTTGCAGTTTCGCACATCAAAAAGAGTGGGCACGGAGACTTCTCCTGGCTTTACAATGCAATGATACTTTCCACAGCAAAGCACGTGAGGGGTCCGATTCAGGAAATGCACAGGCTGGGCGAATACGCCAGCAAGGAATTCGGCTTTGGCGGATCCGATCCAAGGAACCCTGTGCGCATGATTTCCGAGATAATGCGCTCGGTCTCGGCTTCAAGCAATTCCGAGTACAATGGCTCTGCGGTAAAATTCACATTTGATCCAATGAATTCCGATTCGCGCTACATGGATTCGCTGAGCCAGTTCGCGTCAGGGCTGACAAACGGTGCGGCTAAAATATCCGTAAACCTCTCGGATACCGGGCTTTCCTACGTGCTGGCAATAAGCTTTGGCGCAAAGCTTTTAAAACTGAAGAATAAATAAGCTAAAATGCTGGTGCTTCTTTGGGGACTAATCCAAGCATGGCTTACAACCGAAGCCCTGCACCTGAAATTAGAACAGCAGCAATAGAAACTCTATAACGGAGGTAACAATGACACTAGAATTCATGGACAAGATAGCCCCGTACATACCAACGATAAAGGGTCCTAAAAAACCCCTGTCGCTAAGGGAAAAGATGTACTGGACGGCAGGCATAATGACTATCTATTTCATACTCTACAATGCTTATGCAATAGGCGTCAGCCCTACCGCTGTTTCACAGCCCGTGCTGCAGCTGATAAGCATAATATTCGCCGCCAAGATCGGCAGCCTTATAACAGTGGGAATAGGCCCCATAGTGCTTTCGAGCATAATCCTGCAGCTGCTGAACGGTTCAGGTCTGCTCAAAATGGACATGAACGACACCACGCAGAAGTCAAGGTTCCAGGCAATGCAGAAGCTCGCCGCCATGTCCATAGCCGTAATAGAATCCGCGGTTTTCGTTATAAGCGGCTACGTGCCGGTTATAAGCTCGGCGCAGATAGGCATAGTCATACTTCAGCTAGCCATCGGCGCGATAATAATCATATTCCTCGACGAAATAATGACGAAGTACGGAATAACCTCCGGAATAAACATGTTCATAGCCGGAGGCGTTTCTTTTGCCATAGTCGCAGGAACGATAAAGATACTCATACCAGAGGCAATAGCGGCAATACAGGCTGGAGGCGCCGCAGCGCTTTCCAACGCTATAATGGCATTCGGTCCGCTGTTCTTCGCAATAATAATATTCCTGATAAGCATATACGCCTACGGGATGAAGATAGAGCTGCCGCTTAGCTTTGAGCAGCTCAGGGGAGTTGGAGGAAGGCTTCCGATACCGTTCCTATATGTCAGCGTGCTTCCCGTGATACTTGCAACAGCGCTTGAAGAAAGCTTAAGCGTCTGGTTCAAGCCGCTGCTATACAACGTTGGAGGTTCGCTCGGCAACATAGCCAAATTCATAGGGCTGTACCAGAACATAGGCGGGACAGTAACCCTCAATGGCGGGCTGCTGTACCTGATATCCCCAGATTTCCCTCTTCCATACGCTGCTCCTTACGGCATAGGCAACTACGCCACTTACTTCACCTATCTCGCAACGCACACTACCCAGCTTTTCATGCCATGGGGCGGCTTCGTGTTCGTTCCGGAATGGATACACATGATAATATACGTGCTGGTGTTCGTAGTCCTGTGTGTGATATTCGGAAAGTTCTGGGTCGAGATGACGGGTCAGTCCCCGAAGAACATGGCCCAGCAGCTCGGCGATATGGGCTGGCAGATACCAGGGTTCAGGCGCGATCCGAGGATAGTGGAGAATGTGCTTAACAAATACATACCCACGATAACGGTGCTTGGAAGCATATTCGTGGGATTGCTCGCAGCTGTAGCCAACCTTACTGGTGCAATAGGCACCGGGATAGGCATACTGCTTACTGTCGGCATAATATACATGCTGTACCAGCAGCTCGAGCAGGAGAGCTTATTTGAGACATACCCGATGCTTGACAAGCTCACGAAGTAGAATCATAATAAGGGTAAAAATAAAGCTTGCCGGATCCTATCCGGCACAAAGGAAAAGACTTTCCGCAAGAACGGAGAGCTCAAAGCTCTCCTACCCTGCGCTTCTGTGCTCTCTTCAAGCGCTTGCGCCTTTTTTTCTTCCATTTCCAGCGCATGCGCCCTTTCTTCTTCCATTTTCTAGGGATGCTTCCCAAAATAACACCTTTGAACATTGCCGCTACTGAGCTGCATCGGCGTATAGTATTTGTCCATCATCCTTTAAATAAGTTCTGTATTCATATATACTGTCCTAATAATCCGTACGGTGTTGCAACGCATAAAGGCATAATCGCATACATAGCAATAATACTCGTTATAATAGCCCTTTGGTATTTTACCATCGGTTTCAGGCTTCCCACAAGGATAACCAGCACCTCAACTCTTTCGAGCACCATAGCTCCAAACACCACTACAAACGTGACTGCAAACAAGACAACGCCGGCATCGACCACAATATACTATCTGAGCAACTGCGCAGATCTCGGCATATTCAATTCCACCAGCAACACCATAACCACAAATTACTGCCTGTGGCATGGCGGCACGATCGGCATATGGGTCGCTTCAGGCAGCACCAAAAGCATAAGCTACTCAATAAAAGGGATAAACAACATAACCTACCTTAACGGTTCTTCTTCCTATTCGTGCGTAACGTTCCTGCAGAACATGACGCTTCCTGTGCAGGTGTACAACGTAACGCTTAAGACAGGGCTTCCAGGGGGCACGTGCAGCAACAAGTACGCATTCATAAAGCTCAACACCACGACTACCGCGCCTTCCAACGTAACATATCCAGAGGTGTACAATGGCAATTTCAGCACCGGCGAATACAATGGCTGGCACCTCAACGGCACAGGATTCGGCACCGCCCCGATGAGCGTGGCCAAGGCAGACAGCGAAGGGTGCTATCTCACTGCACCATGGGCAGGCTACAACGGCAGCTATTTTGCCACCACGTTCAACTGCGGGCTGAGCAATTCTCCGGGCAACCTGACTTCAAGCCCATTCGTAGTATCGGAGCCGTTCCTGAACTTCAAGATAATAAGCCCCGAAGATGCGAACATATACGTTGAAATACTGCATAACGGGCTCCCTGCGGAGATAGCCCATTACAACACGTTCAACATATCGAAATTCGGAACCACCGCGCCTTACACGTTCAGGAACGCCAGCATACCGCTGATATCTCTATCTGGTGATGCTGTGCAGATAAGGGTAGTCGGCCTGAGCCTCAAACACCACAGCTATATCGCAGTCACAGGTTTCCGCATGTCGCCACTTCCGTCACAGACTCCAGGCATACTGATAAACCTGACGACAGCTTCTTCCTGATAATCAAACAATCTTTTTAAATAGCTGCAAGCGGAATTCTAACTATGCAAAGCGTAAGCGTGCTGCCTCTGCATGGAGGAAGGGCCCCGAAATGGCTGTTTCCGAGAATGGTCAAGCTCTCAAAGCTTATAAGCGAAGTAATAATACGCGAGTACGGCGAATCTGAATTCGTATCAAGGCTTTCTAATCCTTACTGGTTTCAGGCGCTTTCCTGCGCCATAGGCTACGATTGGCACAGCAGCGGCACAACCACGGTCACCATGGGCGCACTAAAAGAGGCGCTCAATAACGATTCCGGGATTTTCATAGCCGGAGGCAAGGGCAAGCAGGGAACGTCGGCTCCGGAGCAGATAATGCAGGGCCTCGAATACTTCTCGATGGGGTCAAAGGCCGACGAATACATACGCATGAGCAGGATGTCGGCAAAGATAGACTCGGCGCTGGTATACGACGACATAGGGATATACCACCACACGTTCGTATTCTCGGACAAGGGTGACTGGTGCGTGGTCCAGCAGGCGATGCAGAACTCGACAGACAACGCAATAAGATTCCAGATAGACTCAAGAAAAATAGACCGTTCCGACATGACAAGGGAGACGAACAGCGCCGTCGGCGCCTCCAGCAGCTCGCAGACGCTTGACCTTACCTTCAAGGAGAACACCGGCATAAAAAGGGACAGCGTTTCTGCCGTAAACGAGGACATAAGCAGAGTGCTTGATTTCAATGGCACGGTGTACAAGCTGCCATCGCGCCACGAAATACTGGAGAACGTGGACCTGTCCAAACGCGCGCGCGATACGCTGAAATACGCCAACGAAATGCAGCCGGAGAGCTATGAGGAGCTGCTTTCAATAAAGGGGCTTGGGAGGAAAACCCTGAAATCGCTCGCTCTCATATCGTCTTTAATATACGACAAAGAAGTATCGTACAGGGATCCGGTAATGTATTCCTACAACGTTGGCGGCAAGGACGGTATACCGTATCCTATAAACCTCGGGGAATATGACGACGTTATAGAGAAAATGTCCGAGGTCGTAAAAGCCTCAGAAATGGATAGCGGCGAATCATCAAAGGCCCTGGCTAGGCTTTCAACAGACCTTGCGAGGCAGTACCGCCTTGCAGGCGCCAAATAAGCAGTTTAGGCTGCCTGCTCATCGTCCTTTTTTCCCAGGAACTTTTTGCCGACTTCTGCCCGCGTATCCATGCTCTTGCTAAGCGAATCTATCTCCTCCGGCTTCATCACATGCTCAAGTATGTATTTTGAATACGTCACCGATATTTGCGATAGCTCGAGTATCAGGCTCTGCAGCTCCGCCGTGCTAAACCTCATCTCCTTCTCCGGCCTCAATACCTCAACACCGGCAGGCGCATAGTTGAAGGCAACGCCTATTAGCGGGAAGAAGCTTTCGAACAGCACCGTGACCATTGCGCTGGTGGTGTAAATGTCGTCCCTCTTGAGCGGCTCCTCTATGCTGCCGTAGCAGTAGACAACGCCCTTCTCCTTCATCAGCCTTTCGTTTATCAGATCAGCCATCAGCGGCTGCAGCTTCTCCTTGTCCTTGTGCTGCATGTCAAAATAAAATTTCACGAGAACGCCGCCCTTTGCTATCTTCTCGTCGGTAAGCTTCTCTACCTCTGATTTTCCCATGTCAATTACCTTCGAATAATATACTCTATCCTAAAAATTTATAAATTACTTGGAAATCCTGGCTATCGCTTCATCGACAGACATTTCCGATTCATCGCCAGTATTCATGTCCCTGAGCTTCACCTTGCTGCTTTCCTGCTCCTTCGGCCCGACAACTATCGAATACGGTATCCCGAGCGAAGAGGCATAAGACAATTGGTTTGATATGTTCCTGCTTGCCTGGTTTAGGTCAACCTCTATGCCTGCGCCTCTAAGCTTCAGGGCTACTCCAAGCGCGTAATCGTAATTCTGCTCCTTTATGTAGGCCACGAATGCCCTCGAATATGTGCGTTTCTTGCTTTCGCTGAACTTTATGACGTCGAGCACCCTGTCTATCCCTATGCTGAACCCCACTCCCGGCAATTTGCTTTCGCTGAACCTTGACACCAGGTTGTCGTATCTGCCGCCGGAGCATATGGAGGAGTTGCCAGCAACGCCTGTATTATCCAACGTTTCAACCACTATGCCTGTGTAGTAGTCTATGCCCCTGACTATCGAAGGATCGACCATGTACTTGCCCTTTATCTCATATCTCTGCAAAAGCTCGAGGGTCCCAGATATCTCCGTGCAGGCGCCGTCGCTTCCAGCCATTGCGTTTATCTTCTTAATCCTCTCGTCGTTGCTTCCCGAAACCCCTACGAGCGCGCTTATCTGGTCTATTGCATCATCCCTCACGCCCATTGCGGAAAGCTCTTTTATTACGCCCTCATTCCCTATTTTGTCGGCCTTGTCCATTATCCTCATTATCTTCTGCGTCTGCTCCTTCAAGCCTATCTTCTCCATGAAAATGTCCACCGTCTGCCTGCTGTTGAGCCTTATGGTGTAATCCAGCCCGAGTGCGTCCATGGCCTTGCATACTGTGGCCAAGGCTTCCGCGTTAGCTTTTATCGGGTCGCCTCCCAAAATATCCACGTCTGCCTGGGCGAACTCCCTTAGCCTCATCCTCTGCGGCTCGTCCATTCTCCATACTGTGCCTATCGCGTATCTCTTGAAGGGCAGCGGCATGCTGTTGTGCATGCTTATGTACCTTGCCAAGCCTACCGTGTGGTCGTACCTTAGCCCGTTGTTCTGGTCCCTGAGCTCGAATATGAGCTTGTTCTCCTCGCCTATGACCTCCTTTGCCTTGAGCACGTCCAGGCTTTCCATGTAGGGCGTGTATATCGGGAGGAAGCCGAAGCTCCTGTATACTCTCTCGATTTTTTCCATGACCTCGTTTCTGGCTATGGCCTCGTTGGGCATAAGGTCCCTTACTCCTCTCGGGAATGGTATCTCTCCCATAAAAACACACTAATGGACATTGATATATGTCCAAACACTGATATTCAGAAGAAAAAGAATAAAAAGAAGCCCTGCAGTCACAGGTTCTTCTCTATCCACTTCTTTAGGACTTCCTTCGGCACTGCCCCAACGCTTTGGGCCTTCACCTTGCCACCCTCGATGAGCAGCGTAGTCGGTATGCTCATTATGCCGTACCTCGCGGCTATGTTCTCGTTTTCGTCCGCGTCTACCTTGACGAATTTTATCTTTCCGTCGTAGTCGTTGGATACTTCGTCGACTATCGGAGAGTACATCCTGCACGGTCCGCACCACGTTGCCCATACGTCAACAAGGACCGGGAGCTTGGATTTAAGCACTTCTTCTTCGAATTCCTTTTCATTTACGTCCTTAACGCTCACTCTATCACCATTTTCATATATATTCTTTTTTATATGTTATTTAAGCTTATCGCAACGCGCCAATTATCAAAATAAATAAACGGCCACCCTAAGCACAGCGCATGCCGCACTTCCGCTATCCACGACGGCGTCATATTTTTATATGTTAAACTGCAATAAGTCTGCAGTGATGAGCAAAGCGCACTGAGCAATTGCTGTGATGTGGATCTTGAGTGCTGATTGTGTGGTTGAATGGGGATACCGATTGCTGCTGTGAAGAAGCTGGTCATGGGCAAATACGGGATAAAAATAGACGATGAAGCCGCCGCGGCAATGGTTAAGATGCTTGACGACAAGGCCTCGGAGATAGCCAAGTACGCGGTGGAGCACGCCAAATCGAGCAATAGCGGCAGGGTTACCGCTGAAGACGTGGAGGCGTACAAGCTGGACTCCGGTAATTGAATGGTGTCAGGGAACATATCCGAAAGCCCGGAACACTCCATAAAGCTCGAATATGAGCTAGGCGGAGAACTCTTGCGTGCGCTGTGGGAGCCCAAGGACGGCGGCTATACCCTTCAAACTATCTTCGACAGGGATGGTGGCATACTGGACCAGAAGCTCATAAACCTCAAGGGACACGACCAAAAGGAGGTAGTCGAAGCGTTCATGGAATCAAACGGAATAGAGCCAAAGGAGAGCGTTTACGAGCCGATAACCCTGCACAGGGAATGCCTCTCATGCCACCACAAGACCCTAATAAGGCACGCCTCGTCGGAGAAAAAGCCCTCAAAGATACCAATAATGCCCATGTACGACTGCAGCAATTGCGGCGCGAAGGCGTACCACCTCACCGACAGGTACCTGAAGAAGCTAGTGGTTTCAAACAAAGAGCTCTTCGAGGGCATGGACATGAAGGAATTCGAGGCTGACGAGCAAAAGTTTATAAATGAGCTCAAAGCCTATATAATAAGGGTATTCGCCTCCAAGCACGTACTAAATGTAAAATAGGTTTTTGAAATGGTATTACTCTCGGACATGTATGGAAAGCAGATAATAAGCAACGAAGGCAAGAGGATAGGGACTGTAGAGGATCTGATAATAGATTTCGAGGAGGGCAAGATAGCGAGCATGCTCACCGTGAAGATAGACAGCCTTATAAGGAGCGACCACACCGCGCAGCTGCTGAAGAAAAACAGCGTAAGCTACGACAGGGTAAAGAACGTCTCCGAGACCGTCATAGTTGGTTCGGAGAGCAAGCGCTGAGCCTTGGCTTAAAACAAAAAGCGAAGCCTCAATCCGTTGAGACTTCTCTCGGTATGCTCGGCCTTTTCTTTATAAGCCTTCTTCCTCCGCAGTAAGGGCATCTCACGAATCCCTCTATCTGCTCGATTTCCCTGTTGCAGCTCATGCATACATAGCTCATTTTTTGACACCTTTGAACGTAAACATTGCGATAATGTTGGCTTTATTATTATTTATTGCTTTCCTTGCCCTGTTTGCTGTTTGCCTTTAGCCATTTGACGAAGTCGCTGTGGAGCGCGGACTTGCTGGTGTCTATGACCCTTATCTTCATGCTGCCGTTGTAGTGCTCGTCGTTGAGCACCAGCACCTCGTCATAGTCCTTCATCTCGGCGTAATGCACCTCCATCCAGTGTATCCTGCCGTTAAGGTAATCGTCGAGAACGCGCTTGTTCATCGGAACTGACGAAAAGCTGAATACGAGACCGTTGCACCAGTACAGCGGCATTGTCCCTGCAGGGGTTATCCTCTCCCTCATGAGGTCGTCCATCCCTACTTTTACCACTTCGTGAACCACGAGCTCGTTGACCGGTGAAAAGCTTATCTTTACCATTGCGATTATCCCTTGTTGTTCCTTCCTATGGAATCCACCTGCCTTCTTGCGACCTCACCGGCCGCAGTGGTCATGGTGTATGCGCCTCCAGCATAAGTTGCTCCGCAGTGCCTGCACCTCCATATGCTGGTGCTTATCCTTTTAACTGCAACGTGGCCGCATTCCTCGCATTTGTAGAGCGCGACCTTTTCGGCCTTTACCGCTTTTTGCCTCTTCCTTATCCTGGCTCCATATCTTATATTAGGGCTTGCCATAAAATCATCTCTTTGCCTCTTCGATGTGCTTCGCGAGCTCCTTGTGCTTGTCGAGTGCAGCATCTACCAGTTCTTCAATTTCCTTGAGCGTGAAACTTCCCTTCAATCCCTTCTGCATTGCCCTGACCACCTTGCCGTCAGTTGCTATGGTCAGCCTTGCGTCCATAGCGGACTCTTCTACTCCGCTAGGGTCCAACACAATGGAGTCGCCTATCTTGGCGAATGTGCACGATGCAACTATGTTGTTCACATTTATCGGCGTATTCCTCTCCTTGTAATCCGCTACCCCATCCTTGTATGCCGGCAGCCTGGAGTTGGCTATTGCTGCCATTGCCGCAAGCGTGCTTGCGTCGAACAGGTTGCCGTCGTAGTTGAGCACGTACACGTCAACGTAAACAGTCCACGCCTTTCCTTCCTCCAAAAACAGATCCTCAAGCTTTATGCAGTTTCCGGCTCTTATGCCCCTGTCCACTACCCTTGCGAGCTCTATGGCTTCCGGGCTTGGCGGCCCAGCTTCGTACTCAGCCGCAGCGAGCGGCAGCAGCTCCGCGGAAACAACTATGTTGCCCTGATCAGGGGTGTCCGAATGCACTTCGTCCACCACTATCTTTGCGCCGGCCAGCACCCTGGTGTTGCCCATGTCGACCTGTGCAGATCCCTCTGCATGGTCTATGATGCCTGTCTTTAGCTCTATCTTCCTGTAATCCATCGAGCCGCGCTTGTCCTCGCGCTCGCCCTTTGCTATCATTTCCCTTATGTAATCGCTCTTTATAATTTCTATTGCGCCCGTAAAATCACCTGTTTTCATATACGGCCTTCAGGGCATCTCTCTGTACCTTTGATATGGTCTTGCCAGCCTCAACCACCATGTTCATTGCCTTCTTCAGCTGGTCCCTGTCAAGCCCTCCGTCCATCTGGAGCAGCAGAACGTCGTTGCTTTTGGGCGATATCGCCATAGGCATGTCTGCATCAGAATAATTGTCCTCTATCATGTCAACGTCAAGGACCACGTGCTCCCCTATCCTTCCGGCGCTCACGGCATAGACAAGGTCCCTCATCTTTATTCCTGCATTTGCCAGCGCCACTGCTGCAGCGGTTATCCCTGCTGCCCTGGTTCCTCCGTCGCTCTGCAGGATCTCTATGAATATGTCTATCTCGCTTCCGGGGAATTCGTTAAGGAATATGACGTTCTCGAATACCTCCTTTGTTACCTTTGATATCTCGGTTGCCCTCCTGTTAGGTCCGGTCCTACCGTGCTCTCCCAGCCCTGAGAATGGAGCCATAGAGTACCTGCACTTGACCACTGCTTTTGTCGAGTCCGCAGTGTGCCTAGGCATCGCCTCCTTCGGCCCGTATACTGCTGCAAGCACCCTGTTGTTGCCCCACTCCAAGTAAGCCGAGCCCTGCGCGTTCTTTAGCACGTTTGCCTCTATCTTCAGGGGCCTTAGCTCGCCAAAATCCCTTCCGTCGAGCCTTTTGCCATTTACTATAAGCTCTGGTTTGTTTAACGAAGAAGCCATGAAATCACTTCAAAATCAAAAATTGCGAAAATCTGCATATTTCTTTTAACGTAATAATATAATAAGCTTTTTAGCGGTTTTCCTCCTGTGCTTCGGCCTCCAGCATTGCCTTAATCCTTTCAGTAAGCCCGCTTGTGTGGGCTTCGCTTTCAACGGTCCTTATTGCCTTTATGGCAAGCTCGGTGTTGCCGCCGTTTACCCATATTATGCCGTTCCTGCCTATTATTATCCTGCTGCCTGTGAGCCTGGCTATCTGGTTGGCCATGGTCTCGCTCTTGCCTATTATGCGCGGTATCCTGACTGGCTTTACGTACAGCGTCTGCCCGAGCGCGAGCTTCCTTGGCCTTTCGAGTATTGCCAGCCTCTTCCTTTCAACATCGGCAACCGTTGCCTCTATTATGTCGTTGGCCTCGAAAATTGGCCCGGAGTCGAATTTGCTGGTTATTATTAGCCCCTGCACGAATTCGGTGAGCACAACGTTGTACAGGCCGGGCTTGTTGGGCTTTTCCACCACTCCTATGACGTTGTCGCCTATCCTGGGCTTCCACATGCCTTCAAGCGGTATGACGTCCTTCTTGTCGCTGTCGTAAAAGCCCAATATGTTGGAATAAGCCTTCCCGTCCTGGAGCATCACGTATTCGTTGCGCCTCGTGTCTTTCGGTAGCTCCTCTCCCGGGGTAACAAACTGCCTCATTCAAAATCATCCAAGTATCTTAGTCTCTACTCTTCCCTGTGTTGCCTTGTTCAGCTTGTCGTAAAGCTCGTTCTGCATGCCTGCGGGGAATTCGACCACGGCCTTAAGAGCTCCATTGCCCATCCATTCCTCAGACTTGAGCCCGAACTGCTTTAGCGTGTTGTAGCACCTGTTGACTGAATCCGCAGGTATGATCACTTCTATCTTTATGTTGGTGAACTTTATCGGCAGCAGCATGCTTATCTTTTTTACCACAGCTTCGACCTGCTCATTGGCGTTCTTGAACGGGTCTATCGGCACCTTGGCCTCCTTCATGGCGTTCTCGACCCTAAGCGCAGTTGCCGGGGCGTTGGTCCTTGGGTCTATCGAGTTCCTCGCTATGATGTCTATTATCTGCTTTCTCTTTTCCTCCAGCATCTTCGCCCTCTGCTCAGTGGTTATTGGCAGATCGCCCTTTTTCAATATCTGGTCGACAACGGAAGCGAGATCGGTAGTCCCGAACACCTTCTTTATCTTTTCGTCGCTCTGGCGTTCCCCCTTCCTTGCATCCTTAAAAACCTGCTCCGCCTCAAGCACTGAGAGCGGCTCCTTCCTCTTCCCCGTGACATACTCATAAGCCATATCAGCATCTACCAATATCTCGAAGCTGTCCTTGCCCTCGGAATATTTTGCCGTTACGGTCTTACCCATAAAACCACTCATAGGTATGTGTTTATATCTTTTATGTCGAAGGGCTTGTAGCCTTTCGCTTTCGTTATCGTCGATATGTCTACGTTTTCCGGAGACAGCTTCTTCTCGTTTATTTTCTTCAGTATGCTGACGCCAAGGTTTATTGCGTCGTTGAGCTTCATGCCGTCCTTGTATTCCTTCACGAGTATGTCCTCGGCCACCTTTTTGCCGATGCCTATTGCGTCGGCCCTGTAGCCTGAGAACGAAGCTCCAGGCTCGACCTCAAAGAGCCTGTAATCGGTATCATAGCCGCCTATGAGAAGCGATATCGCGTAAGGCCTAAGTCCTCCGTATTGCGTGGCCATTTGCATCTCTTCCGATATCTCTCTAGCTATGGTTTCTACGGACTCGGTCTCATCGTAAACCATCCTGTGGGTCTGCGTCTTGGAGCGCATCATTCCTACTACGTGCAGTCCGTCAGAGACAAGGCCGCTGTAGGTCGTTCCCACAAACGAGTCAACCTTGAATATTTTCTGCACAGTGCTTGGTATTATGAGCGGCTCGACTATGTTCTTATGGGCTATCAGAACAACTCCTTCGTCGGTCACCATGCCTACTGAAGTCGCCCCTTTCCTTACTGCCTCCTTTGCATATTCCACCTGAAACAGCCTTCCGTCCGGGCTGAACATCACTCCTCTGTCGTAAGCCTGTATGTTTGGGTACATGTATTCACCAATCAAATATTCCTTACTTATTTAGAATCAATGCTTTTTAAACATGCCCTTAAAAAATTTTATCTACCTCTGAATATACAAAACTGCAAAATTCCAAGGGGTCAGTTAGCATTATGGAATATAACCTTTTAACGCTTTGCAGGTATGCTAACCGTCCTTTATCTTAAGTATCTCGGCCATGGATTCCTTGAGGGTTTCGTATGACAACAACACTGTGCTGTGAAATCCTATTTTCCCGTCTCCTATGCTCTTCTTCGTCTCTTCGATGACCAGGTCAAGCCTGTCTTTCAGTTCAAAGACCTCATTTTCGGCTTTTTCAACGTATGTGCCATGCTCGTTTATGTAGCTCCTGCAGATGATTCCGATCCTTGCCTCGAGCCCCGGCCTTACGAAATCCTCGTACATCTTCTTCTCATTGCCAATAAGTCTCGCAGCAAGCGTTTTCGGGATGTCCAAATTAACAAAGGCCTGGCCTAGCTTAGCTATCAGGCCGTCAAACCGGTTTTTCACTTCCGGTACAACTTCTCCTATGAGCTTCTGCCTTTCCCTGTAGGCCAAAGCTTCATCGCTACGCATGATTTTGGTATATATCTTATTGTTTACGCTCAGGCTTACTGATTCGAAATCTTTGTTCTTGCTTGTTTCTCCCATGTGGACGGCCCTCGGGTTATGTCTTAAAATATCTTAGGATATGGTTCTTAATGTTAATAATATATAAATAATCTTGCCGTTCGTTACCTTTTTTACCCTAATTACAGCGCCATTCTTAAAAACTGCATGCATCCAATACCAAATATGCAAAACGTTGAATACGAGGAGGCATTGAAAATGGCCAAGCAGAACGGAAAGAAGCTGGTTTGGCTTGGATCTGAGCCAGAGGACTACATACGCAGCCTGCTGGATATAGAGGAGGGACTCATAGAAGCCGCGGATCCAATGGAAATGCTGAACGCCCCCAAAGAGGAGCTGTTGAAATACGAAGGCTCCGTTCTGGTGTGCTATCATGGGAACACGTCGGCTTTCGTATCCGAGATGATAAGGGACAAGCACGGTATAGAGACATTCAACCTTAGGGGAGGCATAACCTCAATCGTCGGCGAGATTTTCTGATACTATATCCTTCATTAGCGCTTTTATCGTGCCGGAGCTTTTGAGCGTGTAGAGCCCGGTTTCTGTAGCCCCGAGCCTTTTTACCAGGGCGGATGCGAGAAGCATTCTTTCGTAGCCTTTTAATCTGCATCTGACCACGAAATGCTTGCCGTCTACCAGTGAAACCAGCTTTGGCGAAATGTCGTAATATCCCAGCTGCCCCACCAGCGATAGGACAGCCTGCTTGAGCGCGCGGTCCAACTCGTCCTTGTCTGTCTTAAGTTCCGAAGTGGCTTCAAGCATTATATAGCGTTTTTTGTCCCTCAGCATTTCAAGTACCGTTCACAGTTTTGAAATCATGCCTCTGTTTTCCGCGAGCGCCTTCCTTGCGTCGTTCCTATCCAGCCCGAGCGCACCGCATATCGCCATAAGCTGTTCTGGCGCAAGGACCTCCATCTCGTTTCTTGCCAGGGAAGCGATGCCTATTCCAATGCCCTTGCCGAGCATCATTGCCGTGCACTCGCCGAACTTGCCGATAAGCAGCGCCCTGTACGTCCCGTAAGCGTTTTCCATTGTAGATGCGTCTATGACGAACGAGGTGCCGTAATCCTTCATGTCCCTTACGTATTTCTTCATCTCGCCAAGCGTCTCGGGATTCTGCGGTATTATGGACCTTGC
This sequence comes from Microcaldota archaeon, assembly GCA_021827665.1. Taxonomy (GTDB): domain Archaea; phylum Micrarchaeota; class Micrarchaeia; order Micrarchaeales; family Micrarchaeaceae; genus Micrarchaeum_A. The sequence continues at coordinate 19,975 of JAKAUR010000034.1, read as the reverse complement.
CCCATTCTTAAGGTAGGGCGTGAGGCTTTCGCTCTTCGAAGAATAGACCACCGCTTTTCCGTTAGCGGATCCGGGATCCTTTGAGAAATCGAAATCTTCGCCCTCTATTATGACATCATGGAAGCCCAGGCGCTTAAAAAGCCCGCGCGCGTTTGCCATTCCGCTGCGCGCCGCGTCGTAATATGCCAAGTAAACACCTAATCATCTTCCTTCTTTTCAGAATTGCCGTTGAGCCCGAATATGTTCTTCTCCAGGACAGCTCGCGTCTTCTGCGTAGGGTAAAGCAGTTTTATCAGCTTCGTGTGCCCCCTTATCCCTTTGCTCGAATCGAACGATGCTATGAGCCCCTGCATCTCCAGCTCGGATATGTAGTTCCTATACCATCTCTCGCTTTTCGGCACTCTCTTGAGCCCCTCAGCTATGGATTTGTACCTGTTGTAAACCTCGCCGCTGAAAAGGTAGGTGTCTATTCCGTCGGTAAGCTTTTTGTATGAACCTCCGCTCTGCGCAAGCAGGACTATAGAATAAAGGACAAGCTTCTGGTGCTCCGGAAGCGAAGATATGAGCTCGTAAACTATTTCGCTCTCGGCCATTTTTATCGCTTCCTCTGCTTCCGCCATGGTTATCCTGTCCTTGCCGTGCTCTTCAGCAAGCTCTCCGGATTTTGAAAGTATCTTCAGCGAAAGCCTTGCGTCTCCGCCCTCTTTGGCCGCAGCCGCGGCTATGAAATGCAATATGTCGTCTTCAACAACCCCCTTCTTGAAGCCGTTCTCAGCCCTGTCCTTTATTATCTCGTAAAGCTCGTCAGAGTAATATGACGGGAACACTAGCTCGCTTTCATACAATGCCGAAAGGCTCCTCGGGTCCAGCTCCTCCTTGAATGACACCTTGTTGGATATGCCTATCATCGCCACGCCTCCTGACCTTATCTCGCTGTTTATCCTGGTCATTGTGTATACGAGGTCGTCGAGATCCTTTACCATGTCTATCTCGTCGAGCACGAGAACCAGTATCTTGTTGTCCTCTTCTATCCAGCTGGTGAGCTTCCCGTAAAGGTCTATTATGCCGTATCCTCTCCTTGCGTAGTTGGGCATGTGGTCAGCTATGACCTTGTTGAGCACCCTGAATCGCGTGTTGTACATCCTGCAGTTTACGTACGAAACCCTGGCCTTGGTGTTTGGTATGTCCTTTATCTCTGCTATTACATATCTGGCGCACGTGGTTTTTCCGGTGCCTGTCCTACCGTATACGAAAAGGTTCCTGCCCTTCTCCCCTTCCAGTGCGGGCTTTATCGCCTTCTCAATGCTGTTTATCTCCTTTTCCCTTAGTATGAGCTTCTTCGGGGTGTAATGCGGCGACAATACCTCACGCTGGGCAAATATCTTTGATTCGCCTATGATGTCCTTCAAAGTCTGCATATTACCCCCTTGCCGCTAGCAGGCTTGCCGATTGCCAACATCTAACTTATCATGTTCATGCTCTTAAGCTTGCTTATGTCCATGAGGCTGTACCTCCATACTATGTCGCCTCGCTCGTTTGCCTGCACGCTCCACGGTTTTACCAGCACCACGTCGTTTTCCTTTATCCAGAACCTCCTCCTGAGCCTTCCGGGGATTATGCATAGCCTCTGGTTGCCGTCGCTGCAGTCTACCAGGAACCTCGTGGACCCTACTATCTTCGAGACTCTTCCCACGACTTCGCCGTTGTTCGGCATCTTGGTCTGGTAGGATACCGGCGCACCCCTTCTGCTGTCGTGAGTCCTTCCTTCGTTTTTTCCCATCTGATCATCAATAGTTTTTCAATCCGTATCTCGCGCCGCACGCCTCGCACACCAGCATGAGCATGCCCCTGCCTGCGTTTTCCAAATGCGTATCCGGCTTGTGGCACTCCCTGCAGATGACGTAAGTCTCGAAATACTTGTGCATCTCCTTATCCAGCTGCTCCTGGGAGAATTTTCCCGTCAGGACAAGCCTCTGGTCCTCCATGCTCGTCGGCACTCCGAATTCCCTGCTGAGATATCTCGCAATGTCCGAGACGTCCCTCCTTGCCTTGTCGGCAATTATCGTCATGTTTCTTATTATGGTCTTGTTCCCCTGCACCATGGATTCAACCGTAGGTATCACGAAGTCGGATTTCTCCGCTTCCAATGCGGGGAGTTTCGAAAAAGCCCTGTCTAGCAATTCCGAGTATTCTTTGTCATTTATTTCAATCACCAGCATATTATTCTAGGGAATAAAATATTTAGCATATGCTATTTTGAGCACGCTGCACTGCGCCTCATTCTTATCTCCGCAAACCTATTTATAACTCCTTATTGAATATAAGCCTTGGCGGATAGGCCGGGAAGCTAAGGGTTTCCCGTTCGCAAATCCCTTTCTGGCGGGCCAATGCCGGTTGCGTTATGCAAGCGGCTTTTGCGCCCAGATGGAAGCGTTGATGCCTTGCCCCAGGTGGTAGCTTGGTGCGTGAACCAGGCCAGGCCGGAAGGAGCAACCTTAAGCACATTCAGGCTACGCTCCCGGGATACGGGGCTGAGCTGAAGTATGGTCAACGCAACTGCTGCTTGCATGGCAAGGCCGGCTTCCGCCGCTAAGATTTAAAAACAGTGCAAACGTAAATGAATAGCATGCCGGGGTCGCCTAGAGGTATGCGCAAGCACTCTAAAGGGCGGCAGCCTGCTAAGCTGTTTGGCTGAAAGGCCTTCGTGGGTTCGATTCCCACCCCCGGCGCTCATTTTAACGTTAAACGCTTATTCTATGATGGGCGGAAGACAAAGTCACGGCGTAGTATAACCTGAATACCAGCCGCTCGTATAAGTAATGCCGTTGCCTACGCCGTTATTATTGTTGCCGCTGTAATCGTTGGCGTTGCCGTTCAGGGGCCACCATCCAACCAGGTTCTGTATTTTTATTGGAGCTCCGCCTATGCCTTCTTGGTAGATTGCCTGAATCTGGTTGGCAGACAAGGCAGCGTTGTAGATTTGCACATTGGCGATCGAGCCGTTAAAGTTTTGGCTCGCCGTTTCCCTGGATTGGCCTATAGTTATGCCGAATGGTATCGGTTCCAGTATCGGAGCCCTCTCCACATTAGGGTCAACGTCAACGCCGTTTATGTAGCCATTAGCATAGCATATGCCATTTTTGCAAGAGTCTGTTATCCCTACGAACGTCCACGTATTCCTTGGCTCTGTGCCGAACACCATGTCCTGTGTATAGCCTTGGCCAAGTATCCAAAAATCCATCGGGCCGCCGCTCCAGTACGTCAAGCCCCAGCCCTCATTGCCGTTGTCCGCATCTATTATCCCGCAATATGAGCATTCTAGCGTACTGGAAGCGGGTTTTATCCAAGCGAATACAGAAAAGCTCACCATATTTGACGATGGAAAATACAACGAAGTTGAAATGTCGCTAGTGTACCCAGTCCCGATAAATGTTGCTGTATACTGCGGAATTTCTCCATTACATGTTCCCGAAAGGCTTATGAGGTTCAGCGTCCCTGGCCCTTCTGGCCGTGTAACTTGGCAAGAGCCCGGCTGTGCCTTCGGTGCGAACGTCATTGGGTTAAAAACACCAAGGGAAAACAATGCTGCGAGGACAATTGCGATAATTAGAATTGCCCAGCCATATGTCATCAGGTATTCCATTGCCGACTGCGATTTTGCCGAACTTTTTACCAAAAATCCAATCCTCGTCTGCATGCGCTCACATATAATATTTAAAAAACAATAAATAGCTTTCTTCTAGTCTTTTCAAAGCAAAATTGTTTTTTTGCATTAAGATTGTTTTCAGGAAAGCATTTCAAGTATCTCGCTAGTTTTTCTTACCAAGCCAATCCTTGGAAATATGTTCTTGACGGTAGAATCGTGCTCCTCCTTGCTCATCGCGCTCATTGCGTCCTCGGCGAATACCTGGTTGTAACCGTTCTGGTATGCCTCCCTTGCAGTGGATTCGACGCCTATGTTTGTCGATATGCCGCATAAGACAATATTCTTTATCCCTCTGCGCCTGAGCTGCAGGTCAAGTTCCGTTCCGTGGAAAGCGCCCCAATGCCTCTTCGTTATTATTATGTCGCTCTTCTGTTCATTTAGCTCAGGGACGAATTTATCCCAGTCTGCCGGCCTTTCGCCTCCCCAATTCGGCGTGCTGTCGACTATCGGATTTAGCATGTCTTTGCCGTCTATCGAAGATACATGCACTAAGCACACTGGCGCTTTGTTTTCCCTGAACTTAGCCGCAAGCTTTGCCGCGTTGGAAACTACTTCTGAAGCTGCGTTCGGTTCTGTATTTCTTCCGCTTGCTGCTATGCCCTTCTGCAAATCTATTACAACTAAGGCAGTATCCCTAAAATCAAACTTTTTCTCATCCATAGAATCACAAACAGCAGATGCCATTTCTTTTATTTAGCAATTTCTGGAATGTGCCATGTAGATGCGTCCAATATCATGCAACTAAAAAAAGCGGGCTCGGAGGGATTTGGACCCTCGACTTAGAGGTTAAAAGCCTCCCACTCTGGCCAAACTGAGTTACGAGCCCAAGGAATCAGATTATTTTGCCCTGAAATATATAAAAGCCTTAATACGTTTTACATCAAAACAAATAGCAGCGCATATGGATATGATTTGATGGAAAAGGTATTGTTAATCGGAGGCTATGGCTTCTTCGGGAGCCACATGTACTCTGTGCTATCAGGAGAATATTCTGTGGAAGTGATGTCTAGATTCAAGCACGATAACGGCAACATACCCGGTAAGGATTGGATAGAAGGTGACATAACCTCCAAGGTGGACGTCGAAAGGGCATTGGGGAGGGGCTACGACTACGTATTCGATTTTGTGGGCCTGATAAGCGAAAAAGCAGAGAAGCACTCCGACGTCAATATAACAGGAACGCAAAACATAATAGATGCTGCATTATCCACAGGCATTGAACCCAAAATGATATACATATCTGCCATAAACGCCGAAAATGGGACCACCGAATATTTCAGGACGAAAAGGGAGGCCGAGAAAATAATCTCCTCATATAAAAACAGCCTGATAATAAGACCTTCGATAATATATGGAAAATATGATTTTCTTACTCTGCAATTCTATAAAATGATAAGCCAAAACATTCCACTGTTTCCAAAATCGGGTTTGATATACCCTGTGCATATTGACGATATAACAAATGTCGTAAAATCCAAGATGAATGGCACTGGGGCTTTCAATGTTTGCGGGGATGAGAACCTTAGGTTTGGCGACATGTTCAACATATTCAGGAAAAGGTTCGGAAAGAAACCTATACACCAGGCACCAATGCTTTTGTTCAAGACGATGTCGCCCATATTGGCACATTACGGCATAATAGAAAAGGAGCAGATAGACATGCTCGGATATGATTTTTACCGCTCTGACAGCATACTCAATGAGGTTATAAAAGAACCCATGCGGTACTCGGAATTCGTCAAAGGCTTGGGGCTCGCAACTAGGTCGATCCGATGATGAAAACATCTGACGACATAATAGATGGCTTCGACGGTCTGCTTACAAAGGAACAAGCAGATAGGCTGTATTCGGAATCAAGGGTCCATCAAGGGACAAACGACGGAACGGTGACGGCAGAATATATAAGCCATCTCATGGAACCGGGTGCGACAGGCATCCTAAAAGGCCTGGAAAAGGAAAGGCTAAACGTCAAAGACGAAATCTATCGCATCTTCAATCCTATAAAGAAAAATTTCGGGAACTCCAACTCTGTTTCACGCATTTTGGTTCTAGGGAAGGAGGACCGCACGGTAAACGTGTTGCTTAGCCAAAAAACCTCAGATGCAATAGACTCTGGGAATTTTTGCCGCGGCGACATTATAATAATCACAAACTTGACTTTGGATATAAGAACTTCGCTTCTTAGAGCGACGCCAAAAACTTCAATAAAGGAGATAGCGAAGGGAGACAACCTCATAAAGAATTTTTCCTTGCTAACTTCTGGAATGAAAAACATAGATATCGAGGGAATTGCAATAGAGGCAGGTCCAATCAGGGTTGCGGAGACCTCTCCGTCGAGGAAATTCGCATCTACGTATTTGGTATTGAGCGACGGCAAAACGTCAGTCAATGTTGCATGCACTGGCTCTTCGGCGGAAATAGCCTCCAAGGTGCCCCTAAATTCCAAGGTAAAGATAGAATTCTGCGACGTTCGTGAACGCAATGGCACAATAGAAGCGCATGCCGGAGATCTGTCCAGGATCGCAATGCTTTCGAAATGACGTTCTATCTCTGCCCGTATTTTGCATAAAACGACAGGTACTGGCTCATCACGACGTCGGGCGCTGAAGGCTTTGTCAATTTTATTATGCCTTCCAAGTCTTCGTTTGTGACCTTCGAATCCTCGCCGCTCTTTATGGTGCGCTGCATTGCCCTGGTTTTCGCCTCCCTGCAAATGCTGGCTATATCGGCTCCGGTGTAATTCTTGGTCATGCTAGCAAGGAGCTTGAAATCCAAATCCGGCGCTTTTGGGACCTTCTCCAAATACTCTTCGAATATTTTTGCGCGCGCCTCTTCGTCAGGCGGTTTTATGAATATGAGTTTGTCGAATCTTCCGGGCCTTAGTATTGCAGGATCCATAACGTCGGGCCTGTTCGTAGCCCCAACCACTATCACATTGTTCATCTGCTTTAGTCCGTCCATGTCCTTGAGCATTTCAGTTGTTATCTGCGCGTTTATCTCGCTTGCGTTCTGCCTGTTTATTATTATTCCGTCTATTTCATCTATGAATATGATTGACGGCTTGTTCTCTATGGCCCTGTAAAATATTGACTTAAGTTTCGCGTTGGCGTTTTCTATGCCCTCGTTCTGGAGCGTAGGCGCGTCTATTTCGAGCATGGTCACGCCCTTCAGCTCATTGGCCACAGCACGCATGAGCATGGTCTTTCCCGTTCCGGGAGGCCCGAACAAAAGCATGCCGTTTATGGTCTTTATATCGTACTTCTCAAGAAGATCCGGGTGCATCAGCGGTATCTGTATTGCCTCGACTATCGCCTTCTTTGCTGCGTCAAGCCCTATGACTTTGTCAAGAGTGATCTCATCCTCCTTTTTGGACGTTATGTCATTGCCCATGCGCCTTTCGAAATCCACCTTGAACGTATTGTACTTCTCTATCTGTGCAAGTGTTGTGGAAGGTTTTGTGGACTTGATGACGCTCAGCATGTCATCCATCGTTATTTCCAGTATCCTGTGTTCGTTAGCGGCTTCCTGGGCTACCATCTGGGCCACGCTCTGGCACACTGCTTTTATGTCGGCACCTGTATATCTTGGCGTTTTTTCTGCAAGAACGTCAAGGTTTATGTTGTTTGCTACCGGCAATTTTTTCAGGTATATCTCAAATATCTTCTTCCTGCCGTTCCAGTCCGGAAGCTGCATGTATATTGCCCTGTCAATCCTTCCGGGCCTGAGCAGAGCAGGGTCAAGTTTGTCTGGCGTGTTCGTAGCCCCAACAACTATCACGTGCTCAAGTTTCTGGAATCCATCGAGCTCCTGCAGCAACTGTGACAGTATATGTCTGTGCACCTCGTCTGTTTCTATGTCTCTGCTCATCGCTATTGAATCTATCTCGTCTATGAAAAGCACGCAGGGCGTGTTCTTGTTTGCTATTCCGAATATGTTGCTGAGCATCTTCTCGGATTCGCCGGTATACGCCGATACTATGCTAGTTCCCTTGATATAAAAGAAATTAGCGTGTATTTCGTTGGCAAGGGCTCTCATCATGAGGGTCTTTCCCGTTCCAGGAGGCCCGAAAAATATTATGCCCTTGAGTGGCTTTATGTTGTAAGCTCTGGAAATGCCTTTCTGCTCCAATGGCGCTATTATGGCTTCCTTCAGCTCGGTCTTTGTATTATCATAGTTTCCTATGTCGTCAAACGTTTCAGTAACGTTGCCCTGCTGCAGATCTTCGAAGGCCTCGCCAAACTTCATCCTCGTGTCCTGCTTCTTAACATCGAGAGCCTTTACGACCTTCACGTTGTAGAGTTCCATTATCCCGAGACCTATCGTCTCTATTGCAAAGCTGATGAAGGGGTAAATGTAATTTATGTTTATAGGCTGGAACGTGCTAATTGCTAGGTATCCTATCGGGATTATCACTCCTGCTATCGCCGCCTTACTGCCCTTCATCTTGGACCTGCTGTTTATGGCAATCCTCTCAACAACAAAGGCAGCGAGAAGGTATATCGGTATTACCAAAAGGTAAAATATCTGTTTTGAAATGGAGCCAAGCATCATTGCAAACGTAACATCTATGCTCTCTATTGCGTTTTTGGAAACGAATTTGTTCGATGCTACTTCTACTCCCTTGGCAAAACCGGTAAGACTGAGAATAGGCAACCCTTCATAGGTATAATTTAGTTCGCTCCCGAAATCCTTGGTGCTGAATCCTTGATGCACCAGATGTCCGTTGAACGGCACCAAGGCGCTTACTCCTATCCCCATAATCCCTGAGAATGCGGCAATGCCGAGCACCACTAAGAGAAACATTACGACCGATCTTTTGAACCCTACGGTAAGCACCGCAAATATGGCTGCCGGTATCGCAATTATTGCACCTACTACTGAAAATGCCGAAGCAATCAATATATATGCGAACAGTATGGTCCTGTAATGCAGGTAGCCATATATTAGCGAGAAGCTCAGTATGAAGAGGAATATCCAGGCCAGGGCCGGCGTCTGATACACTAATATGGGCACCATTATCAGCATTAACAATACAAATCCCAGGAACGGGTGTATCTCCGTGGCTGCAAAGAGTCCTATGACTATTAGCAGAAGTATAAGGTACGGATAGAACGGAAACGCGTATGCTATCGATACAAAAGCAAGCGCTACGAGAACCGCATCTAGGAAGTTCTTGTTGGACCGTATATTCATCAGCAGGTCTTTTATCCTGTAATACCACAGGGGCCCGCGCTTTGCCTGCTTGAGTATATTGCGGACTCTTTCGCTTTTTATCTCCTCGTTACCTATTTTTGGCATCCGAAATACCTGCTGCGGCACGGCGTCGCATATCGCGCTATGCCTACACGCCACCTGCTACACTGCATTATCTCTTATATTTATTAAAATTTAAACCCTTTTGCAGGGATATTACCATGGAACCTCCTTGAGCTTCAGCCTGTACGCCCCCATGTTTGTCATCAAGTGGGTTATTCCGGTCAGCAAAACCAGGAAAATAAGGCCGTACAAGCCAGGAATGCCGACAGGATAAGCCGCAAATGCAAAAACCATGGCGAAAATGAAGAACCCGTACTGGTCCATTACTGGGAAGCTCTTGCCTGATTTTATCCTAAGCTGCCTTTTTATGAAGCTCCCGATAAGGTCGCCGAAGTTGGCTCCAAGCGTAAGCAGTATCGCTACCGGCAGCATATAATGCAGGAACGGGTACTCTATTAATCCTACGGCTATTCCTGCAATCAGGCTGGACGCAGTTCCTCTAATTGTCTTATGGTCGCCGAATATCCTTCTCCCGTTTATCTTTCTGCCCATGTCCAATGGCTTCCCGCCTCCGAAGAGCACCGGGGCTCCGTTTGCAGCGTACGCCGGGAAGATGTAGATTATGGGATATATCACAATCGAATATATCGCGTAAAGAAGTGCGTCCATCATAAACACTTTCTGAATGCATACACTCTTGGCAGAAAACCATTATAAATTCATAGAGCCGTCCATCTGCCTAATCCTTTTGACAAACTTTGGCTGCAACACGCAAGGCATAAAATATCAACAGCGTAATAAATATGTCAGGCCGCAACTATCGGCCGCAACGTAAAACCGACACAGCTGGCGTTTGATTGACAGAGATAAAGCAGGCAATAATAATAAGATCCGACCTTGAGATGAGCAAGGGAAAGACTGCAGCACAGGCCGCGCACGCATCGCTGATGAGCTATTTTGAGGCAGACAGGCAGGACAAGCAGATAGCAAGGGAATGGCTCGATACAGGGGAGAAGAAGATAGTGCTCAAAGTCAGCGACGAAGAATCCCTAATAAAGCTCTACAATGCATTCAAGTTTAAGAAGGTTCCATGCGCGCTGGTTACCGATGCAGGGCTTACCGAAATACCTCCTGGAAGCAAGACTGCGCTGGGCATAGGCCCATGGAAAAGCGAAGAGATAGACCTCTTCACCAAGCAGCTCAAGCTGCTATGATGCATTCATAGCTGGGTGAGCCAATCCTTATATTTGGCGTTTTTTCCACTTACTATGTCCCTGTATTCTGAAGCAATCTTCGATGTGAGAGGACCTACCATTCCATTTCCCACCTGCATGCCGTCCACGTTTATTATCGGCGTAACCTCAGCGGCAGTTCCTGCGAAGAAAACCTCGTCAGCAGTGTAAAGCTCCTCCCTGTGGATGTTCGCTTCTACGACATCTATTCCTTCGTTCTTCGCAACCTTTATTATGCTGTCCCTTGTAATGCCAAAAAGTATGTCAGATTCCTCTCCAGGTGCGAGAAGCCTGCCTTTCTTTACCAAAAATATGTTCTCTCCTGGGCCTTCTGCTATGTACCCGTTGTGCGAGAGCAGTATCGCTTCGTCGTATCCAGAGGCGTGCGCTTCGTTCTCGGCAATTATGGAATTTATGTAATTGCCGCTTGCCTTCGCCCTTACCGGCAATATGTCCGAATTTATCCTGCGCCACGAAGAGACCTTGCACTTTATGCCTTTGTCGACTCCGCTTCCAAAATACGCTCCAAAAGGCACCGCGGCTATGAAAACGCTTACGTGCTTACCTGAAGTGGTCATGCCAATGCCGTCATCCCTGTAGAATGCGAACGGCCGTATGTAGCACGAATCGAGCCCGTTTATCTTTATTACCTGCAGTATCGCCTTCTGTATCTCGTCCTCGGAAAAGCCGAGCTTCATCGAATATATCTTGGCAGTTTCAAAGAAACGCCTGACATGGTCGCCAAGCCTGAAAACCGCGCTGCCAGAGCCGTTCTTGTAAGCCCTTATTCCCTCAAAAATCCCGCTTCCGTACTGCAGCGAATGCGTAAGTATCGGAACACTTGCGTCCGCGTAATCCATAATCTTTCCATCAAGCCATACCTTGAGGTTGCTGCCATCCATAAATATACCCATAAGACTCCCATATGAAAATATAATAAGTTAATAGCGTTTGTGCCTGTAATACAATCATGGATGTTTCCCTAAGGAGAAAGCTCATCGAAAGCGGTATGACTGACTTCCAGGTAAGCGTGCTCGAAGCCACATCAAGAATACCCAAGGGCCATGTAAAGACATATAAGGAAATAGCAATAGAAATAGGGCATCCGAACGCCTGCAGGGCCGTTGGGACTGCTCTGCGCAAAAACCCATTTCCAATAACGATACCATGCCACAGGGTGATAAAAAGCAACGGAGAGCCAGGAAAATATTCGGGCAAATCCGGCACCAGGAAAATAGGGCTGCTTCAACGAGAAGGCGTTGAAATAAGCCGCGGTATCGTAAATTTCAAAAAGAAGTAGCCCGGCGGAATATACCGCCGGGGCTCTTATCCACCCAAGGCTTAAAACCTGTAAGCACCAAAGCTCTCATTCTTAGCGCTGTAAGCCAGGGACACGCTCTCGTACCTTGCCATCAGGTCCTTTCCGTTTGCATTTATGTCTTCGAGCGTGCTTTTGCCGAGCTGGGTAAGCTTCAAAGGCTTCCCCGGCTCGTCCCTGCTGGCGAAATCAAGCAATCCCTTCTCCTTAAGCCTGTTGAGCAGGTACCACACCGAGCTTTTAGATATGCTGTAGGTATCGCTTATGTACCCCACGAAGCTGCTCGCGCTGTCTATGGCGTCGCTTCCTATCTCAAGAATCACGAGCTGCTCACGCTCTGTAAGTCTCAACAAACCCTTCTCTACACTAAATACCATTTGGCCCACATAAACACCTCAGAAATTTTTTTAAAGAGGGTTTATGCAGCCAAATGGTTCAATGGTGTGTACTTAATCATTGAATTATTTGCAATGCAGTCGCTGCCTATAAAGGATGAGACAAAACTTCTCCACAGCACTGCGAATTGCATTTTTTTCACACCAGTTCCATTTGCTGCCTATTTGCTAAAGCACATTGTGTTATGTTTAAACCAGAGCAACAATATTTAAACCTTATGTGCAGCAACGTCGGTGCACGAATAGCTTCAACCCAAAGAATAAATATTTACAAAACATACAAGTCATCAGGTTTTCATGGAAATAAAGAAGGAACCCGCGACCGCTGACAAAGACGTGTACGAAGGACTTTCGTCTTTATCCAGAAAAGAATTTTCCAGGCCCGCAAAAGCGGAATTCATCTCATGGATGGAATCTGAAGGATATGTAATCAGAGACGGAGACGGCAAGCTAAAGGTCAATACTCGCTGGAACAACAAGGAAGACAGGATAAAATCCGTGCGCAAGCTAGTGGAGGTAATGCAGATATCACCGCTAGACCTTAAAAACGAAGACTTTTTCAAAATGGGTCTAATAGACATGCTGAAGGTATATTCGGTAAAACGCGTAAGTTTTCCCGCAGTTTTCAACGCTCTTAAAGAGGCGTATCCGGAGCTTGAAATAAACCTTTGGGACATGAGGAGTTTGAACGGCACCATATCAAGAAACAGGGAAACCGCAGATGAAGCTATAAAGTGGCTCATAAAAAAGAAATCTGGAATTGTAACCGAGAACGATTTCGAGCAAAGCGGTGTAAGTTTCGCGCTTTCGTTCTACAGCAACGCTTTCGACGCAATAATATTTGCGCAGCCTGATTTTATAGAAAGCGGCTCCATGAAGACCCTGGCAGATAAATACCTAGACAAAGCTTTCGTAAACAACCAAAACAAAAGGCGCGCAGCAATATCTGCTCTGATAAAACTAACTGGGTCGCCTAAGTCATTGACCTATAAAAGTTTCGAAATCTTCGGAATGGAACTGCTGTTGTCATACTATATGCAGAGTCAAGCGTTTCTGAAAAACTTCATAAAGCCAGAGGACGAAAACAAACTGCTCGTCGGGCTTGCCGTATCAGACTCGGTTAAAGGTTTTGAGTTGTGGGAAATGGAAGATCCTCCAAAGTCGCTCTTTCTTGACAAGACAATCAGGGCAAAATCAACATTGTGGCTTTCAAACGTTTTACATAAAAACCCGTACGGGCTATCCTACCGCGACTGGGAAGCGTTTGGCATGGAGTGGATCGTGAAAGAATTTTACGGCGGCGACACCTACGGTGCAATACACGATGCAATCCGTCTCGTGGAAGAAGAGAAGGTGTAAATAACGCGTCGCGACGTCACGCTATTGAGGCAATCCCCTTAAACGAAGCAAGTTGGCTCCCCACCTCGTCCATGGAGTTGAAGATTTCTATCTTTATGTGCATCGATTCGGCCTTTGCCAGTATCTTTTGCACATCCTGGTTTCCGAGCATGGAGTCGTTGACTATGAGGGTGCCAGCCGCATAGTCGTCAATGGCTGCTGCGACATTACTTATTCCGTATTTCGATGTCCCTGACGAAAGCCCCTTCAGAAATTCTTCCATCACCGCAAATTCGCTTCTTATGTGCTCGCTCCTGAGGAGGTTTTCAACCTCCGAGCTGCGTATTATCTCATATACCCCAGATCTTTCCGTATTGCTTGCCTGCTGGTATATTATGCGCTTGTCTATCTTCTCCTGCTTAGCTTCGATATATGCGCGGACATCATCCTTCGTGAATCCCGGACCTGCAACTATAACGGTGTCGACATCCATGCTTTTTATCGTTCCGGTTATAGCTTCGTAGAACTTCCTCTGCTGTTCCTGGAAGTCCTTCTGCGTCATCCTTTTGCTCAGGTTGCTGTAGATCTCGTTCCTGAACTCCATGCCATATCCAAGAAGATAGGCCGGAAGAGCCTTCTCGTCGTCTACCATTATTATGCCAAGCCTTGGCTTTTTCGTGTCTCCGACCGCATTCCTTATCACGTCCACCAGGTAATCAGGCCACGCACCCTTTATTATGTCAAGCGTGTCCGACGGCGCTATGTTGAGCGTATGGTAGCTGTTAAGCCTTATGTATTGCTCGGGCTTGCCTTCGACTATCTTGCCCATTATCCTTAACCGCAGTGCGTTCTTGTCGAGCTCGGTCTTCTCAACGCGTAAAGTTATGATTACCTCCTTTAGCTCTCCGATATCTGTTTCGTTGGCCTTGAACTTCCTGAGGCTCTTGGACTTTACCAGATCGTCCGGGAATACTATGCGCTGTACGGTCCAAAGGTCTTCCAGCGTGTCGAGCTTAAGCCTCATGACGCCCTCCCCGTGGTAAAATTTCACTATATGCATAAAACAAAACCTCACAGTCCCTTACTCTCATTTATTATTTGCCCCTATAATAAATATTGTTTTGCATGGTGGTAAAATGGCTGGAAAATCGAAAAACGATGCCTCTTACATCTTTGTTGCAGCCATAATGATTTTGGCGGCAGCGCTAGTGCTCGAATCGTTCGCAATATATTCAATAACAAAATCTATTCCAAGCACACCCCCCACAAGCATAGCCCCTCAAGCCCCTAAAGCCGGCCTCAATATCTATATAACTGCCCCTGCGTATTCCGTGGAGAGTTTTGTAGTCACGGTATCCGGTAACGGATTCAACGAATCACAGCGTGCAGAGCTTGGCCCTAAACTTTACTCTCTCAATTCCAGTGAGGTAAAGGGCATAGGCACTGCATCAGGGCCCATTACTATAAGCTCAAGCACGGAACTTAACGGAACCATAGTGGTTCCAGACAACGAAACGCATATGCTTTTTACCGGGCTCAGGCCATACTCTAATTATACTGTCACCGTAAAGGGATCCGAAAGCCCGTACTGTTTCCCAGGTCTGGCGTGCCCCATGTTCATACTGGCGATTTCAAGATCATACGGCTTGCGCACCGGACCAGCAAATTCTACTGCAAACTATTCGATAAATTTATTGCCTGGAACGTATCTAAACTCAACGACTACTCTGGACGGCTGCGGCACGGGCCTTCCAATATCGATAAACCAAAGCAGCTACACGAGCTGCAGCGACGGCTCACGCCTGCTGAACTTCGTCTTGTCGCAAGTTAATCCAAACGGTACAATAACCGGGCTGGTATATCCGTACTACGGAATAATCTCAAATGCAACGGTAAAGCCGGCAAAAGAAACATTTCACAACGGGCAGGAGGTTGGTTTTTCATGCTCCGGCTACATAGCATATCTGCATAATGCCAGTTATGCCGGCCAGTATGCTTTATTCAAGGTCACGAGGACGCATCCAATACCATGCCCCGCAGAAGTCGGCTAACCAAGCGTATTTTTAAATCCAACCGCAAAAACAATATGGATTCCAATGATTGAACTGGCTCTGCTCTCGATACTCTCAAACGCCTACGGGACAATAAACGCCCTGATCGCACAATATGGATACTTCGCGATATTCGGATTGATGCTTTTGGAGGGTTCGTCCCTTCCGGTTCCTAGTGAGGTTGTGCTTCCACTCGCTGGGGTTCTTGTAGCACAGCACACTCTTTCGTTCGTACCTGTCTACATAGCGGCCCTGCTCGGGAGCATCGGAGGCCTGGCGATAGACTACTACATAGGGTATTTTCTCGGAAAGGACGTTGTGTACAAGCACCTGAAACTATTCCACATAAGCCAGGAACAGCTTGATGCGTTCGACAGGTGGTTCGACAAGAACGGCGTCGCTTCGGTCTTTTTCACGCGTTTCATACCCGTGCTTAGGACAATCATGAGCCTTCCGGCAGGGTTTGCCAAGATGCCTCAGAAAAAGTTCTATGCCTATTCGATACTTGGAACCGGCATATATGACATAGTGCTAATAATATTCGGCATGAAGGCGCTCACCACGCACAACGCGGTAATAACCCTGACGGCGATAGGTGCTTTCGCCATAGTGCTATATGTGCTATACAGGTTTGCCATGTCAAGGATGACAAGACAAAAATAGCGACGCAGCCACAAAACTTATTTATAACCTATAATGCAATTCATAGCATATGATGAATGAGGTAATCGCTGAGCTAAGGCTATGAAGAGAGGTAGGCGGGCTGATTTATTGGATGCATTGCAAAGGCTTGGAAAGAAAAGTATTCGCGCTACTGACATAGCCGCGCAATACTGGTGCGAGAAGCAGATGGAACTCAACTACCTCATAGGCCCGTCCATAACAAAGGAAATAATGAAGGGAAAGGAAATACACGAGGAGATGGAGAACGAGACAAACATCCCAATAGTGCTTCAGACTAAAAGCTATGCTGACTTCATGTACAAAAGCCTCTACACCACTTATGAAGCGCTTGAGACTTTGAAGAAAAACAAGAAGTCAAGGGAGCTTCTTCTTTACGGGAACCTTGGCAAATACAGGGTAGTTGGAAAAATGGACGAGCTCCTGATATCCAGCGGCAACGTCGTAATAGTCGAAGACAAGACAAGGGCAACGGACAAGCTGCCGTCCGAGGCACAAATAAAATCCCACAGGGCCCAGGTAATACTTTACAAAAAGCTTCTTGGCGACATAATATCCGGGACATACAACGAAGACGTTTTTTCAAAGGAATACGGGATACACAGGCTCAGCGTCACCAAAGAGTTCGAAAGACAGCTCGATGCCCTCAAAATACCAAAAAACATGCAGTCGCTGCCGGAAATAACCGAAAAGTTCTTCAGGTTGTACAGGGGCATAGGACATCTAAGCGAAACCTTGGTTATACGATACATAAACCAATATACCGGGAAGAAGATAGACAACTACAAGTTCAAGGTGTCCGAAGACGAACTCGACGGGACTATAAATTTCGCGCTTAAATATTGGAGCGGCGAGAGGGAGGCCTTGCCGGTTCCATACGAAGAGAAATGGAAGTGCGACTACTGCGCATTCTTCGGCAAGGAGTGCAAGGTTTGGTCTGCTCAAAAAACCCTGTGAGTGATTGGCATGCTTGACAAGGAATCATTAAGAAAGGAATTTTCCGAAAAGCCCAATTTTTACTACAATACCGAGCTTTTCAAAAACGAAGGATTCACGCGCAGGCAGTGCAAAGGCTGCGGAAAGTTTTTCTGGACCGCTGACGAATCAAGGGAATATTGCGGCGATTCGGAGCACGAGGGGTACAGCTTCATGAAAAAGAGCCCAGAAGACGTGTCGCTTGAACAATTCTGGTCCAAGTTCGCAAAATTCTTCGAAGACAACAGCCACACAGTGATAGAGCGATACCCTGTCGTAAGCAGATGGCGCCAGGATCTTTATTTTACCATAGCAAGCATACAGGATTTCCAGAGGATAGAAAATGGCAACATGAATTTTGAGTACAGCGCCAATCCCCTTCTCGTGCCACAGATGTGCCTCAGGTTCAATGACATACCAAACACTGGGGTAACCGGTAGGCACTTCACCTCATTCATTATGGCAGGGCAGACCGCCTTTAATTATCCCAAAGAGGGCTATTGGAGGGACAGGACGATAGAACTTAACTACGATGCACTAACAAAAATCGTAGGAGTAAAAAAGAAGGATATAACATACGTGGAAGACGTGTGGGCGATGGGCGACTTCTCAGAATTCGGGCCAAGCCTTGAAGCCTTTTCCGGAGGACTTGAAATGGTCAACAACGTGTTCACGCAGTTTGAATATAACAACGGAGTCAGGCGCGAGCTCTCCGGAAAGGTTGTTGATGTGGGCTGGGGGCTTGAGAGGCTTGTCTGGTTCAAAAGCGGTGCGCAGACCGCATATGATCCGATATTCAAAGAGGCGCTTGCCTACATATACAAAAAGAGCGGCATAACTCCGGACAGGGAGCTTTATTCCAAGGTTGCTGGACAGTTCGGCCGTATAGACCTGAGCGAAACCAAGTCGTTCGAAGATGTCGAGCTCAAGGCGGTAGAGGCAGCAGGCATAAGCGCAAAGGACTACGCTACGATAATAAAGCCGATGCAGGCCGCGTACGCCATAGCAGATCATGCGAAAACGCTGCTGTTCGCCATAACTGACGGAGCGCTGCCGAGCAATGTCGGGGGAGGCTACAACCTAAGGATAATACTAAGGAGGATATTTGATTTCAGGTCAAGGTACCGCATGGATTTCGACATGAGGGAGCTAATGGAGATAATAGCCAAGTCCATGTCGCACATGTATCCTGAGCTCTCCGGCAGCATAGACGAGCTCGAAGATGTAATAAGGGTAGAGAAGGAACGTTACGAGAACACGAGAACTTCGGCCATAAAGACTATAAACACGATAATAGAAAAGCATGAGAAGATAACTCCAGAAAGGATGAGAGTTCTCTACGAAAGCAACGGCATAACTCCTGACCTGATAAACAGCGTAGCGGCATCCAAAGGGATAACGCTCAAACTGCCTGAAAGCTCGTACTCCAGCATAATAAAGGGGGACTTCACAGAGAAGGCCAAGAAAAAAGACCGCTTCGATTTGGACGTTTCTGGACTCAAAAGCACCGAAAAGCTTTTCTATGACTTCACTCTAGAATCCGACTCAAAGGTGCTCCTGTGCAGCTCCGATATGGTGGTTCTCGACAAGACTCCTTTCTACGCCGAAAGCGGCGGCCAAGAGGCAGACCACGGCACCATAAATGGCATAAACGTCAAAGACGTACAGTCACAGAACGGAGTGATAATACATCTGCTTGACGGCAAGCCGGGCTTCAAGGCCGGTTCGAAGGTCCATTGCGTAGTCGACAAGAAAAGAAGGATGCAGCTGATAGCGCATCATACGGCTACGCATCTGATAAGCGCGGCAGCGAGAAGCGTGCTCGGAAAGCATGCATGGCAGGAAGGAGCGCACAAGGGGGTTTCAAAGGCGCATATAGACATAGCGCATTACGAAAAGCTAAGCGACAAGCAAATAAAAGACATAGAAGCAACTGCAAACTCCTATTTGCAGAACGGGATAAAAGTAAAAATGCAGGAGATGGACAGGAAGGATGCAGAATCAAAATTCGGATTCTCAATATATCAGGGACACGGAGTCCCAGTTGCTAGGCCAAGGATTGTCGAGATAACCGACATGCAAGGGAAATTGATAGATGCTGAGGCGTGCGGCGGCATACACGCCATGGGCATGGAATCCATAATAGGAACAATAAAAATAATCGGATCGCAAAGGATACACGACGGCATAGACAGGCTAGAGTATGTCGCCGGGCTTGCATCGTACAAGCACATAAGCGCGATGGAGGATAAGCTTTCAGAAGCTGCAAAGATTATCGGAACGGACGGTTCTAAGCTGACTGATGCGCTATCGCAGATGTCGAAGCAGCTCTCAGAATACAAAAACTCAATAGAATCAATGAAAGCAAGCGAAGCATCCGGAGCTGCCGAAAAGCTTTTGTCTTCAAAGGAAAAGTCGATAATAGAGAAAATGGATTACGGCATGGATGCGCTCAGGCAGATAGCCACAAAGGTTGTCGATACGGATACATCAAGGATAATAATACTATACAACAATTCCGGAAACGTCGTATGCATATCAGGAAACGATTCAGGAAAGGACGCAAGCGAATTCCTTAAGTCAAGCCTTGCGAAGCTCAAGGCCAAGGAATTCAGGGGAGGCGGCTCAAAGCGCATAGCTCAAGGCATGCTCATAAAATAAGGCTAAGCCCTGCCCTATGCGGTAAAGATATTCACAGGCACATATTGGCGAATACCTTTGCATCGTTCACCATGTCATCTATCCTGCAATACTCATTGGGTTGGTGCGCCACATCCTCCGCCTCTGTGCCCCACGCTACCGACGGAAAGCCCTTATGTCTGAAGAATGCCGCGCACGTTCCTCCGCCTACGCCCATGGGCTTCGCGTCTACGCTCATTACTTCTTTTATGCTCCTGAGCAGCCTCTTCACTACCTCGGAATCCATGCTTGTCGGTTCTGCGGGGTCCTCCCTGCTGAACGTTTCTATCTCTATCTTGACGGCTTTGAACTCGTCAGAATTGCACACGCTCTTGACGAGCGGA
>JAKAUR010000023.1 GCA_021827665.1 Microcaldota archaeon | reverse complement strand
GGTCATACGGCTAGATAGAGCGCGCACGCCATGGGAAACCCGTTTGGCATGTTAAGGATTCTCGCTTAAGGCCTTTGGGTTATTGATGCATATCAGATTTGATTGCGGGAGCCATGTTTGCTGAAATCAGGTTGACCGCTTGCAGCAGAGACATGCAGGATGATGCTTTTGCTACATCGTTGGCGTGCGCGGCACGTTCGTCATCCTTACCAGTAGCTGAAAATCTTATTATATGTTATCAGAGCAGAGGCTTAGGTAATGCCATATGGCAAAGGAGATAGAACTGCCGGTTTACGGCGTTGATCCGGATGCGCTGAGGAAAAGGCTTGAAGAGATGGGGGCAAAGCTCGCAGGGAAGCACCAGTTCCGCAGGTTCAACTTCCAGGCCAGGGAGCCAGTGGGAAAAGGGAATTCGGAATACTACACAAAATGGATACGGGTAAGAACCGACGGGAGCAAATCAACCGTAACCCTCAAGGAGCAGAAGGGAAAAGGCATAGAGGGAAGGACTGAATATGAAGTCGAGGTTTCCGATTTCGAGCTTACGGCAAGGATAATACGCAGGTTGATACCCGATGCGGCTGTGGACTATTTCGAGAACTACAGGGAGGAGTATTCGCTGGGGGAATTTACCATAGAGCTCGACAAGTTCCCCATGCTGGAATACAGCATGGAGATAGAGGGCCCATCCAAGGATGCTGTTGAGGGCCTTTATGCGAAAATGGGCGTAAAGGGCGAGATAGAAGCCAACAAGTCGGTGCCTACCGACGAATATTACAGGATCCACGGCTCTGACTACTCCAAGCTGCAGGAGGGCTATTCAAGCATAATGTCTTCGATTCTTGCGGACAGGCCTGATCCCGATTGATAGCCTGGAACGGGCAACGGTTTATATCCCCATGCGCAATTATATGCGATACTGCCGGGATTGATGAAGCCACGGCTGTCAAAGGCAGAGCATGATCAGGCAATTGTATTCCATTGTGAAGAAGGAGCCCATATTCTTAGCCCTGCTCGTAGCGTACGTGCTGCTCCTTGCATACAATGTGCATTTCCTTGACGCTGGGCTTGTCGAATGGAACACAGTGGCGATAATAGCCTCGTTCATAATAATTAACACCGGACTGCTTGTTTCCGGAGGCATAGACTTCATAGCCGGAATTGTGCTCTCAAGGGTTGGGAGCGTCAGGAACCTCTACGTGTTCTCTGTAATAGTTACCGTATTGCTCTCGATGTTCATAACGAACGACGCTTCGCTCATAGTTCTTGTGCCTCTCACTGTGAGCATGGGCAGGCTGTCGGGCAAGAACTTAGGCGGCATAATAGTGCTGCAGGCTATAAGCGCCAACGTGGGATCTATGCTGACGCCTTTCGGGAATCCTCAGAACATAATAATGTTCAGGCATTACGCTCTTTCCGCACCGGGTTTTGTGTATGCCATGGCCCCGGCTTTTGCAGTATCGCTGGCTGTTTTGCTGGTTTTTACTTTTATGCTGGGCAGGGAAAAGAGGCGCATATCAGGCAGCGGGCCAAAGGCCTATGGAAAAACCCTTTTCTACTCATCGCTGGCGCTTTTCGTTGTCGACGTTGGATGCTTCCTTGCCGGACTCGGGGCATATGCGTTCCTCGGACTTTCAGCAGCGTCGATACTGCTGATGCTCGCATCCAAACCAAGGAGCCTTTCAAAGGCCTACACGATAACAAGGATAGACTTCTTTCTCATACTGTCGTTTGTGCTTATATTCCTGGTTATAAACTCCGCGAGCACAATACTGCCTGAAATACATCCGTCCGGAGGCATCGAAATGTTCCTGTATGCGCTCATGGTTTCGCAGTTCATAAGCAACGTGCCTGCCACTGTGCTGCTGCAAAAGAGCTCCCTTTTCATTCCTTTGGGCTGGGGAGTTAACGTAGGGGGCAACGGAACCCTGATAGCGTCTTTGGCCAACTTCATAGCCTACAGGCAGGGCAAAGGAATAGGCATTTTGAACTTCATGAAACTGTCAGGGGTTTACATGATTGCCGTTGCTGCGATCCTGATTGCAATCATGATCCTGTGATTGGAAATCCTGCTATGGCGTTAAGCGCATATCATGCCGTAGGGCCTTTCTTCTGCTCGGATTTTTTGGACATCCTGCCGTAAATGAACGTGCCGTACATTGCGGCAGCCATAACGAAGCTCGCATAGAACATGTCCATGACAACTGCTGAAATGGCTGCGGTGCTCATGGCGCCAGTAGCGAAAGCAGTCACTGCGAACGGTATCGTGCTTGCCATGGTGAACGCCCCGGTAAAGCCTATCGCGAGCGCAATTTTTTCAGTTGTGGTGCGCGGCTTCCTCGCGTGCTTGCGAATGCCGTTGTACGCAGTTTGATTTTCTGATGCATCGGCCTTTGCCGTCCTAAGCAGATTTCTGTCCTTCTCTTCGCTCTTCTGCGATTCGGATTGCTCATTTGGCTGAATCTTTGTTTCTTTGTTCTTGAATATTCCCAAAACAACACCTTTTCCTGCTTTCAAAGATATAGAATATTTGGGCGTTTTATATATTTATAAATTGCTTAATGGTGCCCCTGCAGGATTGCGAGCCCATAAAATGCGGGATTTGAAAAAGCAGGCATGGTGGGCATTGCGCCGCACCCGTCTATCCGAATTGCCTATTGGCTTGGAGCCTGCTGGCTTCTGACGAGCTTGAGCCCTATGCCAGTGCCCATCTTCCTGCCGATTTTGCCTTAGTATTATAATATTGCCAAATAGAGATTGACAAATTATATAAAATAACCAAATAGCAATAGATAATTTAATATAATTAACCAATCAATATTACAATGGATGTTGCATATCTACAGCATTTAGTGGAAGGCGACTGCATGAATATAGAAAACGCATTGGCCAGATACATAGGCTATGGAAGCGGCCTGAAGCTCATGGAAAGAGACGTAAGGATAAACGATACCGGAAATTTCATAAAAGCGCTGGTTGGCCCGAGGCGCGCCGGAAAGAGCTCGATGATGCTAATCATTATGCAAAAAATCAGGGAAAAAGGAGAAAACCCTGTATACATAAACGGAGAAGATGTAGATTTTGTTGGGATTACTGAGAACGACCTAGACGGAATAGAGAACGCCATTTACAGGATTTATAAATTCGGCGGAAAACGCATTAGCCTTTTCATAGATGAAGTGCAGAGCTTCCCGGAGTGGTCCAGGTGGCTTAGGACTCTTTTTGATGAGAATAAATATGATATATTCGTATCCGGCTCGACTTTTGAACTCGAAAGCAGCAGGCTTTCTTCGGAGTTGAGGGGAAGAGCCATGGAAACCCTTGTGCTGCCGTTCTCTTTCAGGGAGTACTGCGCAGCCAAAGGCATAGAGTACCACGAGTATATGAACCCGGAATCGAAGAGTGCGCTTGTAGGGGCGCTTGCGGATTTCTTGGATTTCGGAGGGTATCCTGAAGTTGTAAAGGAAGACAGCATAGACGCAAAGAAAAGGATATTGGAAAACCTTTATACCTCAGTGCTGCAGCACGACGTGATAGAAAAATACAGGATTAGGAAAATCAGCGAGTTCAAGCTGTTTATGAATGCAATTTTCGGATCTGCGTGCAGGGACGTATCTGTCGTCAAAATGTCGCGCTGGTTTGAACAGCAGGGGGCAGGCATCAGCGACCAAACCGTATTTAACTACATAGGATATATCGAATCGGTTTTTCTGGTACGCATGCTGTATCCGTATTCGAAAAAGCCAAAGGAGAGGAGGACAAAACCCAAGGCTTATCCGCTGGATAGCGGGCTCTTGGGGCTTTTTGAAAATAGCAGGGGCAAGAAGCTTGAGGACGTCGTGCTCGTGGAGCTTTTGAGGAGGGGCAAAGAGGTTTGTTATTACAGGCGCAACGGCGCGGACGTGGATTTTGTTATTGTTGAAAACGGGATGGCTTCCGAGATCATACAGGTAAGTTATAGCATTGCAGACGCCGGCACTTATGGCAGGGAGATCGCTTCCATAGAAAAAGCGCTTGTTGGCCTCAAATGCAGCAAGGCATCTGTGATAACTTTTGACGAAGAAAAAACAGTTCACGTGGGCAATATGCAGGTGAATGTTGTTCCTGCGTGGAAATGGCTTTTGTTTTAATGATTGCAAGTTCTGCCTGGCGGCTGCGAAAAGATTTGGCCGCCATTTCGTGGAATTGCCAAATAGAAATAGGAAATGTGCAAAATAATCAAAAATAGCCGTAATTCGGCATAATTAACCTATCTGTGTATTATTGCAGCCATGGAAATTATAGCTGCTGCGGTTCAGAAGGCTGCTGCCCGCCCCTCACGAGCTTGAGCCCTATGCCAGTGCCCATCTTCCTGCCGTAGCCGAGCTCTATCAGAAGAAGCCCAGCCGGCTCTATGTAGCGCGCCTTCTCCAATGCGCCCGCGTCTATCGGGTCCATGCCTATGCCCTTGGCTAAGCTCATCACGGTTGCCTTGGCCTGCTCGTCATCGCCTGCTATGAACGTCGCAAGCTTTTCGCTGCCGAGCTGCCCGGTCTTCATGTTCTCCGCGAATATCGTGTTGAACGCCTTTACGACCTTTGCGCCCTTGGCATGCTTTGCTATCTCCTCGGCCGCTGACTCGTTGAAGCCCTTGGCCCACTTCCAGTTCTTGTCCATCGGGTTTGAGACATCCACAAGTATTTTGCCTTCTTCCGCTTTTTTCATCTCCTTTATCGCTTCCTTCGCTGCCTCGTACGGCACAGCGAGTATTATCAGCTCTGAATTCCTGGCCGCTTCATCTATGCTCTGCACGTTGGCATTCGGCATCTTCTGCTTTGCCTCCTCCGGCTTCCTTGATCCGTAGACCACTTCGTTGCTCTTCGAAAGCGCTTCGCCTATGCTCTTAGCGACATTTCCGGTCCCTATGATTCCTATCTTCATTCTCTCACCGATATGCATACGCACTAAAATTATAAATCGCTATTGCACCGCTGCGAAATTTGACGCGCATGCCCATGCATAGCAGCGCTTAAGATTAGCGGAAGTAAGGAATATTTTTAAATCTTCTTGTTGATTGGTTATACAAGGGGTAGGGTTTATGGACAATAAAAAAATTGTCGCAGGGATATTGATTTTGATTCCTTTCGTGGCTTACTTCATACTTCCGCTGTACAACTCGCAGTACCCGGAGGCTTTCGGGCTTCCGTTCTTCTACTGGTACCAGATAATATGGCTCCCGATTTCGGGAATAATGTTCTACATAGCCGCTGTGCTTATAGACAGGGGAGGATCTGCCGCAAAGGGCAGGAAAAGGGCCGGAAGGCCTACTAAGAGGGTGGCTAAATGATAAACGATGCAACGTATGTGGTATTCGTATTTCTCTTCGCGGTTTTCATTGCGATAGGATTCCTCGGAAAGAAGTTCAGGAGCGGCGACCTCTCCAAAATAGAGGAATGGTCGCTCGGAGGCAGGAGGATGGGAACTGCATTGGTCTGGTTCCTTGTTGGGGCTGACCTGTTCACCGCATATACGTTCATTGCGGTGCCGTCAAGCATGTTCAAGATAGGAGCGCTGTACTATTTCGCAGTGCCTTACGTGGCGATAACCTTCGCGATAGCAATGCTCACAATGCCAAGGCTCTGGAGATATTCCAAGAAGAGGGGATACGTAACGGCTGCCGACTTCGTCAAGGACAAGTTCAACAGCAGGAGCCTTGCCATGATCATTGCAGTTACAGGAATAGTTGCTGAGCTGCCATACATAGCTCTTCAGGTGGTAGGCATACAGGCAGTTCTTACTTCGATGCTTCTCGGGGTTGCAAACATAGGGCTGATAACCTCGGCTGCCATAATCGTAGCTTTCATAGCGCTCGCCGGATTCACTTTCGTTGCAGGATTGAGGGGAGTTACCCTGACTGCGGTATTCAAGGACGCGCTTATATTCATAACAGTAGCAGCGGTAATAATAGGGGTAACCGTAGCCATAGGCGGCTTCGGCCATGCTTTCGCCAAAGCGCCGACTTTCGTCACTCTTCCGAGCAAGTTTTCCACGGCGTACATAAGCCTGTTCTTCATGAGCGCATTGGCATTGTATCTTTATCCGCATGCGATAAACGGAAGCTTGAGCGCGAAGAGCGCGGTTACGCTCAGGAGGAGCCAGTCGCTGCTGCCGATATACGCGCTAGGACTCGCTTTCATAGTCCTCTTCGGAGTTTTGATATACGGGGTGCCTAGCGCACTGGCGCTAATAAAGTCCCTGCCGGCATCTTCAAGCGGAGTGCTGGTAGTCCCAACGCTTATAGCTTCGACCATGCCAGGATGGTTCGTGGGCTTTGCGTTCCTGGGCATATTCATAGGCGGCCTGGTGCCTGCAGCGCTAATGGCCATAGCAATAGCCAACCTGCTAACAAGGAACATAATCAAGGAGGCCAAACCGAGATTGGGAGCCAAGCTGGAAACCCGTGCAACGAAGTGGTTCGCAGTAATGTTCGAATTCATAGCATTGGGATTCGTTTTCATAGTTCCCGCTACATATGCGATACAGCTGCAGCTGCTAGGCGGCATAATAATACTGCAGACACTGCCGACGGTTTTCATAGCGCTGTTTACGAACAAGCTCAACAAGTACGGGCTGGGATTCGGATGGCTGGCAGGAATAATTTCCGGAATATACATAGTTGAAGCGGCAAACCATTTCGGGCTTCTGTCGACTTCGCTGATGTCAAGCCCGTTCGGGCTGCTCTTCATAGGGGCCACGGCAACTGCGATAAACCTGGTCATAGTCCTGATATGGAGCGCCATATCTCCGGGAAAGGCATCGCCTGCTTTCATAAAGGGAATAGAGGGCGCTTAAGGCCCCTCTTTTTTATTTTTTATTTGACTGCAGCGCCAGCCTGTGCAAAGCAGGGATTTTGCCGCGGCTTTTTTATCAGGGCTTTCAGAAAAGTATTTAACAAATCGGCTTTCAATTTAAACGGAAGGTGCGGAACTTGAAATGGAATGGCGTGAGCGTGGTGCTCCCGACTATAGAGGAGGAGGGTGCGTTCGCTGTCATAGACAGCATAAGGGCGCTGATGCCGGGATGTGAGATAATAGTCATAGACAGGAGCGGAGCCGAATACCGGAAAAGGATACGCGCCAAGAGGGTCACGCTGGTTGAGCAGCAAAGCAGGGGCTACGAGAACGCCCTGATGGAGGGGTTCTCTCATGCAAAGGGAAAGGTATTGGCTACGATAGACCCTGACGGAACCTATGATCCTGAGGACCTGGTCAAAGTGGTTGCGCTCGTTGTTGAAGGCAAGGCCGAGATGGCGCTTGGCAACAGGCTACACAACAAGGATAGAAAAGCGATG
>JAKAUR010000028.1 GCA_021827665.1 Microcaldota archaeon | reverse complement strand
TGGGACAGTGGAACAATCGTTACGCCATTCATGCAAGTCACCTATTAAGTGACGAGGTATTACGCTACCTCAAGAGAGTCAGAGTTACTCCCGCTCTTTGCCAGCGCTTACTCCCCTTGAAAAGGGCATTCACGTACTGGCGGTGAGCAGGCGTCACCCACTGTACTAAGCCTTACGGCTTTGCGGTGAGTTGTGTTTTTGATAAACAGTCGTTGTTCCCTTGTCAGTGACATCTGCGCATACTATACGCAGACATGGTTTGTTGAAAACTTACACCACGATTTTGCCGAATTCCCTAACCTGGGTTATTCCGTCACACCTTGGCCTTTTAAGCCAGCAACACTTGTACTAGTTCTAGGTACGGACTAACGCGATCGTTGCAGATTCCCTTTTCACGGGCTCAAGAAATCAGTCCAACAGTTCATTTAGCTGCTTCTCCTCATAACGAGACTCTGCAGCCCTTTGCACTTTCTTACGGACCTATCCCCAAGCGTCAGAAATCTGCCTTGTGTTGCCACGCCTACGCGTTAGGGGCTGGAATATTAACCAGCTTCCCTTTTGAGGCAAGGTGATTGGCCTGCCTCTTAGGATCGCCTAACTCTCCGCTGACGAGCGTTGCGAAGAAAACCGTGTGCTTACGGTGTATGGGATTCTCACCCATATTTGCTGTTACTAACACCAGGATATTCTCTGCAGCATAGTCCATATGTCCTTCCGGACATACTTCGTGCCATGCCGCACGCCCCCTTACCAGTGCTTGTCGCACTCTAGGGTCTCGGTACCTAATTTAGCCCCGTATATTTTCGGCAAGGTATGCCTCAACTGGTACGCTATTACGCGTTTTTTGAAGGATGGCTGCTTCTGAGCCTACCTCCCAGCTGTCTACGGCATTCCCCACCTTTAACACACTCAATTAGGATTTGGGGACCTTAACCCTAGTCACTATCTTTGTAGTCTCGCGGTGCTAGCTTACCCAACACCGCCGACTCCTGGGGTCTACACAGCGCATGCATTCGGAGTTTGACGAGCGAGGGAGGCCTTTCGACCCCGTACCCGCTAATCGGTAGCTCTACCGCATGTGCAAGCTCGCCCAGAGCTATCCTAAAGATACTTCAGAGGGGACCCGCTATTGCCAAGCTCGATAGGTATATCGCCGCTACCCGCGCCTCACCCAACAGGACATGCCATGACAGGTTGCGGACCTCCACCAGGCGTTAACCTAGCTTCATCCTGGGCGCGCGTAGTTCGCATTGGCTTCGGGTCGTATAAATGTGGCTCTGGCATTTTCATACCATGCGCCTCGAATCTGCGCGCTATCGCTTTCGCTTCGCCTTTCGACTCGCCACACCTATACACTCCCTGGCTCTTGCTTCAAGAAGAATGATAGGACACTGTTCGCCATTGCCTCGCTGATACCTTTCGGTACTTCGCTTCGGCATGGTACATTCCTTTCGTGCCCTACCTGCATGTAACCACCTAGTTTCAGATCTTTTCAATCCCACGCGTGTGGGTTCTTTTCAGCTTTCGCTCGCGCTACTTGTTCGCTATCGGTCTATAGCCAATATTTAGGGTTGGGGTTTAATGCCCCCGTATTCACTCCGCATACTCAAGCGGATTTACTCGTCTGCAGCAAGTCCATTGCACTACGTCTACGAGGCTGTCACTCTCTTTGGCCGCGCTTTCCAACGCGTTCGACTCATGTTCTGGATCAACACTGCGCCACATCTCCACGCCTTTTGCAAGGCAGGATTCAGCACGCCCTCTGCGGTTTTCGTTCGCATTACTTACCGCATCGCATTAAGCTTTCTTTTCCTGCGGGTACTAAGATATTTCAGTTCCCCGCGTATGCATGCCTCTCGGCACGATTCGGCAATCCCGGGTTCAAAGCCTGACTTGCGGCTACCCCGGGCTTATCGCAGCTTGCCACGGCCTTCATCGCTGCTATAGCCAAGCCATCCTCTAGGTGGCGTAAAAAATTTTAGCAAGCTCTTCTCCTCGTTTCAATCGTGAAAACCACGATCACATAAGTGCCAAAAGCACGGGCATAGATTATAGGTTCTAAGAAACGTATTTTCACAAAGCGGATGCTTTCAAATACAGGAGCCTACATAAGCTCATGCTAGCATAAAGGACACCGCAATTATTTTAGCTATAAACCTTTAAATACCTTGCTACACGCACGCAGAAACCGGAAGCACTGAGTATGCTTCGACTTTTCCTATGCCTTTGCTTGGGTGCCATAAATCAAAAATTCCCTTTTTCATCGGGCTAAAGTTTTGCATTTTTCTTTTCGGCTGCGTCATTATACTTATTATCGAAGTTAAACACGTTATTTATGTTCGTTATCAATTTCTTGCCCAATTTACTGATTGCGTAATAAGAATCATTTTCTACAAAATTTGAATTTTTATAATAATGCGAAATCAACCCGTTCATCGATAATTTTTTAAGGTGGTTATAGAGAAGCTCGTCGTCTTCCGTCCTCAGGATCTTTTTTAATTCGGAAAGGGCAATCTCCTTTTGCTCTACGGTAGACATAATCGCCCAGTCAAATTCGGTGCCTAGACTCCTCAAGATATGCCTAAGCTCATGCGGGATTGCCTTATCGCTCAATTCCTTTATATGATTTGAATTCATATTTCCACCTACTCATATTATAGTAAAAATTCACGTTAAATTAAAAACGTATAATAGTGAAAATGGAAATAATATATAAATACGCTTAGTTAACCGCTAGGAAGTTGAGCTCTTAGGCACTTTCGCGCTATGACTCTGAGAGGCCAACTTGCATCGGTTGCCTTTCCAGGAGTTTTACGTGGAATTATAGTTCAATTTGAAGTAGGCGTTAAGCCTTTAGATTGATTTGAAGGAATCGAAAAGGTTGTAGCACGGTTCTTTCTACCTTATCATATACATAATAAAATAAGAACGAGCCAATCGTATCGTGCAAAAACTGCAATTTTTCTCAGTCAAACAATTTGTTGGCTGTTAACTCGTTAAATTGGTTAAATTATAAAAGTTTTTATTTCTATCATTGCAATATAACAATATAGTTATGTTGGAATGATAAATTGGCAAAAAAAGAGAATACACTGTATTCTGTTCGGGATATGGCGATAAGCGCCGGCAAAGCAGTCATAACTACTGCAGAAATAGCCAATATATTGGGCAAACCAAAAAAGGTAGGTGCTGTATATGCCGCAAGAATGGTAAAAAACGGCTTGGCAAAAAGGATTATGAAAGGCAAATTTTCGCTCATAGATGATGATTTTGCAATTGCATCGCAATTAGTTACTCCTTCCTATATTTCATTGGGTAGCGCATTGCTTTTTCACGAAATAATACAGCAGGTGCCAAAGCAGATAGAATGCGTAACTACAATAAACACCATGCGTATTGAAAAATATGGAATAATATACCACAAAATACCTGAGCTGCTGTTTTATGGCTACAAACGGGTCGAAAGGGGTAGCAGCTATGCCTTTTTTGCAGAACCTGAAAAAGCGCTTATAGACGGCTTATACCTTGGCTTGTATTCAAAAAGCACATTTGATGAGTATATGGAAAAAGCAGATAAGCACCAGCTTTTAGAATACGCTAAGAGGTATAAGGGCTATGGCAGTGGTAAGCTTTTGAAGGTGATTGAATCATTGATGCGTCAACGTTAAATGATATAGCGCGGCTAAACGGCCTTAAAGCATGGCAACAAGAAAAACATTACGTTCAGGCGCTCATATTAAACACGCTATATGATAAGCAATTGGCATTTAAGGGCGGAACCTACCTGTGGTTTTTCCACGGACTTAGAAGATTTTCGGAAGACCTTGATTTTACCGCAATCGACGAGCCGGACCATGGAATCTTTGATGCAGTATCAAAGGGGCTTCGGCTCATGGGAGTAGAAAACGACGCGAGGATTGAAAGCGACGACGAGAAATCATTTTCGTTTAAAATCATGGCACATGGCCCGTTATATAAAAACGAAAATAGCAGGTGCGTCGTTTATGTTGAAATAAGCAAGAGAGAAAAGATAATCTTAAAAACTGCTCCAGTAAAACTAAATCTTCCGGAGTATCAGTTACCAATAAGAATACTTTTAGGCATGAACCTTGAAGAGGTTGCTGCGGAAAAGGTAAGGGCCATAACAAGCCGGGAAAAAGCCCGCGACGTGTATGATTTATACTACCTGGTAAAAGAAAAAGGCGTTAAATTTAACAAAAACGCGATCAATGCAAAGTTAGACTACATCAACAAAAGTTATTCTAAGGAAGCGTTCTCGCGCGCTTTAAATACCAAGGGTGCAATTTTTGAAAAGGAGCTAAGAAACCTTGTTTTTGGGCCTTTTCCGAAATTCAAAGAGGTTAAAAAGGCCATAGAAGAATGGTCCGCAGACTAGTCAAATAATGCAGTACAAGCACGCTTAATTCTGTACGGTTTTTATCTTTATGGCAACAACACCGTACCTTTTTTCTTCTTCCTCGGTGTAATATTTTCTTTGCATGTTGACCCTTTGTTCTACTGTCAAGCTTTTATCGTGGCCAAATTGTTCCGGACCGATTGCCTCAAACATCTTTGCAAAAGAATCGAATACGAAAATTTCAATGACTCTTGCTTTTATGGATTCGTCGTTGTCTGGAAGCTTTAGGAATACAATCTCGTCGCCTGGCTTTATTTT
This sequence comes from Microcaldota archaeon, assembly GCA_021827665.1. Lineage (GTDB taxonomy): Archaea > Micrarchaeota > Micrarchaeia > Micrarchaeales > Micrarchaeaceae > Micrarchaeum_A. Next base: position 33,419 of record JAKAUR010000028.1, on the reverse strand, counting down.
TCTCCTTTTATCGTCGTAAAGCCTGACTTCGATCGTCTTTTTCCCAGCTTTCATCTTTTCGAAGGGCTCCTTGTCCAAATGCATTGTGTACGTTTCCATTATCCCTGCCCGTTTTCGTATATGTATGCCTTTGCGCAGCTTTCGCAGCAGAATGTGAGCTTTTTGCCCTTTATCGTTCTTGTAACACCTCCCTTGTATATTTCGCACCCACAATGCGCACAAGTGAATAACCGAGAATGCATGTAAACGTCTATTATTTCACCGAACTTTGAATTCAGACCGCTTACGAAATCCTTCCCGTTCGCTGTAAGCTTGTAGTCGGTACGCTGCCTTGTTCCGGAGCTGTCCCTAGAAACATAGCCCCTTGCTTCCAGTTGCCTAAGAAACGGATATACTTGGCTAGGACTTAACCTCTTTCCGGTCCTGCTGCTCACGTACTTTATTATCTCATACCCATGCACCGGGCCGTTTTCAAGCAGTAACATTATCGTGAATTTTGTGAGGCTCTCTATCTTTATGTTTTTCGATTTCATTGCCATACACCTTTATCTTTTGGGCAAAATTATAAATAATATCATATTTAAGACATATCTAAATAAGATATATGGTGTAACCATGGCAAAAGATGTGGTGTGCGGAATGGAAGTCGACGAGAAAAAGGCAATGTTCGTTTCGTTCAATGGTAAGAAGTATTTCTTCTGCAGCAAGGCGTGCAAAGAAAAGTTTAATGCCGATCCTGAAAAGTATTCTAGCAATTGATACTAAACTCAATGTCATTGGCACGTTTGCATGAAGATATATGGCAGACGATATAATATACAGTGGTAATATGGCATCGCATAGACGTGAGAGAGCTACACAAAAGCCAGCAGCAGCTTACGTGCTTGTTCTTATGGGTGGAATATTCGTGCTTGCCGGAGGAGTATTGACAGCGGCATTCGGAAGTTTTTGGGGCTTCATGATGTTCCGCGGCTTCTACTCTGGCGCGTTCTCAATTGTTTGGACGATAGGCATAGTTTCAGGCGCAATGATGATTGTTGCTGCTTCAAGACTCAACGTTACGAAAAGGCACGAAATAGCAACATGGTCTGCAGTGGCCCTGATATTTGCGGTGCTGAGCCTGGCCGACATGGGGGGTTTCGGCATAGGATTCGTTCTCGGGCTCATTGGCAGCATATTGGGCCTTGCCGACAGCTCCCAATAAGTGTATAGCGGAAAATGAGTTTGTGTGTTTGAATGACTAACGATCCTGTATGCGGAATGTATGTGGACGAAAGCAGCGGCAGCATAACCAGCGAAAGGAACGGCCTCAAGTACTATTTCTGCAGCGGCACATGCAAGCTAAAGTTTGAGAGGCCGGAGAGAGAGTTCAACGCTCTTAAAAGGACACTGGCACTCGCGTGGCCGATATCGCTGACCGTGCTCGTGATAACCTACCTGTTCCATTTCCCATACTATCTCTATGTGCTGCTCGTGCTCTCCGGCATAGTGCAGTTCTATCCCGGCCTGAAATTCTACAGAGGGTTCATAGATGCTGTAAAAAACAGGGGCACCAACATGGACATGCTCATAGCTATAGGCACCAGCGCGGCGTGGTTGTATAGCGCTGCCGTGGTGCTGACGCCGCACACAGGCATGGTGAGCAACGTCTACTTCGATTCCTCCTCGCTGATAATAGCGCTTATCCTTACGGGAGACTACCTGCAGCACCTTGCGGAAAAGAGCGCGACCTCGGCTCTCGACAGGCTGCTCAGGCTCCAGCCCAGCGTGGTGCACAGGCTAGAGGGCGCGGGCATAAAGGATATAGATGCAAAGAGCATAAGAATTGGAGATATGCTTTTGGTAAAGCCTGGAGAAAAAATTCCCGCAGACGGCATAGTCACAGAAGGCGCAAGCGAAGTTGACGAATCCGCAATAAGCGGGGAGAGCATGCCGGTGCTGAAAGAGCTCGGCTCCAACCTCATAGGGGCAACGGTGAACGGCGCAGGTTCCTTGACGATGCAGGTAAAGCAAGCTGGAGCAGATACGACTCTTTCAAAGATAATAGCGATAGTTGAGGCCGCTGCATCCAAAAGAGTGAGGATACAGAAGCTTGCTGACACAGTATCTTCATATTTCGTGCCGCTGGTGATAGGCATAGCGATAGCATCAAGCCTTGGATGGTTTCTCTTCGGGTCATCGGGTCTGAGCACCGCAGTACTCGTGTTCGTAAGCGTTGTAATAATAGCCTGCCCATGCGCTTTCGGTATAGCCACTCCTGCCGCGTTGCTTGTGGGATCAGGCAAGGCCTCAGAGAACGGGATACTGATAAAGAGCGGAGATGTGATAGAGCTCTCAAGAAAAATAAATGCCATAATATTGGACAAGACTGGGACGATAACTACAGGAAAGCTCTCCGTATCTGGCATAGCAGTCAGGACAAAGATTACTGAAGCGGAATTGCTTTACTATGCGGCATCCGCTGAGATGAAGTCAGAGCACCCGATAGCGAAAGCGATACTAAAGCGTGCCGCAGATTTGGGCATAGGACTCACAATGCCTGCTAATTTCTCTTATAATGCAGGCAGCGGCATAGCCGCAACTATCAACGGAAAGAAGGTGAGGATAGGCAACGAGAAGATGCTGCCCAAATCAGTGGAAGAAGGCGATAGTGCCCTTGTAGCCATGCGCGAAGAAAGCACTGTGGTGTCAGTGGAGATCAACGGCAATACTGTCGGGTACATCGGGGTTTCGGACAGCATAAGGGGAGACGCCAAAGAGGCCATATCAAAGCTCAGGTCATGGGGCATGGAGGTATGGATGGTCACGGGAGACAGCGAGAAAGTGGCGCACCACGTGGCATCGGAGGTTGGCATAGTCAACGTCATCGCCGGTGCCCTGCCCTTGGACAAGGCAGAGGCGGTGAAGAAGCTGCATGCGCGCGGTTTGAAAGTGGCAGTAGTGGGCGACGGCATAAACGACGCCCCTGCGCTGTCGCAAGCCGACATGGGCATAGCCATAGGCGCAGGAACGGACATAGCAATGGAATCCGGCCAGGTGGTGCTGATGAAGAGCAGAATAAATGACATACCGAAGCTCTTCATACTCTCGTCAAAAATCCTTTCCAAGATAAAGCAGAACCTTGCATGGGCTTTCGGTTATAACATAGTCTTGCTGCCGATTGCGGCTGGCGCCCTTGTGCCTGTGCTAGGCTTTTCAGTATATGATTCCCTGCCGATACTGTCGGCTTTCGCAATGGCTCTGAGTTCGACAATAGTTGTAAGCAATTCGCTGCTGCTGAAAAGGGCAAAGCTATGACGCGGCGAGCTGCTCTAGATCGCTTTTGGAAAGGAATTCCCAAAAGCTCATATTGTCTATCACTTCATTATACTTGGGCATTAATTTGTTTAGCTTATTTGCAAGTTCCGAGCCGCATGTTCCTTTTAACTGCTCCGCGTATGTTCCCCTTGCGTTCGGCTTCTCCAAGCCCAGCCTTTCAGTAAGAATGCCGTAAGGGGCAAAATATCTCAAAACTGCCTCTTCAAGTTCGCGCTTGTCTTTGCCAGTAAAAACATTGTACCTCGAAAACAGGCAGTGCAGCAGCTCAGGTATGATTACGGATATTGGCTCGTTCCTGTCCTTTTCGAGTGCAAGCTCTCCTATTCTATAGCCTATTACCCCTATGTCCTTGCTTATTGCCAGCTTCTGGCCGTGGGAACCGTTTATGCCGTGTTTGTCGAGTATTATGACAAGCGTTTTCGGCAGCCCCATTTTGAATATTTCCTGAAAATTCTTTTTTATCGAATCCATTTTTAACGAGAACGTATCGTTGATTGCTGCTTTTAATTCTTTGAAAAAATAGCTGCTTTCCTTTTCAAGATGTACGTCAAGATCGTCGAGCATGGAAACTATTTCCTTGTATTCTGGCTTTTCTATCTCCTTTTCCGGATTTTCTTCAAAGCATGCGTCCCATATGGATTGTTTTTTAGGTATTGAAACAGAAGCTTCAAAGATCCTGCTTGAAAGGTATATTTCCTTGCCGAAGAAAGCTGGAAACTCTTTTACCGGTTCGGGAAGGCTTCCCTGGCCGAACATGCTGAAAATCGCGTCAAGCTTTCTGAACCTGTCGTCAGTTATAAATTTGAGGTACAAGTTAAAACCTAAGTGTGTTTTTATATTAGTTTTGCATTTAATGCTTGCTTTTTTGATATTTTACACAGGGAAAACGGAATATTTAAATATTTTTCTAAGCCATGGAGAAATAGGTGAAAAATGAATGGGCAATCGTGTGGATAAAAATACAGGTGAGAAAAATGATAGGAGGAGCAGGTGGAGTTGGAGACCCATAATGCATGCAATGGAGAAATAGGTGAGAAAAATGATGGGCGGAAACACTGAGCATCCATAAGATGAGGTGAGAAAATGATTGGCGGCACATCCAGTGGATAAGTATTAATTTAGGATTTAACGAAAATACATATATGTCTAAACTTTTTGTTTTTAGGATTGTGAATGAGGTACCTGCTTTTTGCTGAGGGTATCAGCTTACGCCCTCCCTGTCGACGTTGCCGCATTTTATGCAAGTGTACATTACCAGCGGGGCTTCGTCTCCGTACACTATGCCGTGGTAGTACATTATCGCCTTGTCGTAGCCGCACTTGCTGCACTCGTGCTCGGCCAATCCCAATATCTCAGTCTTGTAGCCGCATGCGTTGCACTGGTAGAATGGCTTTCCCTCCTCTTCGACGAAATGCATGTTGGTGCCGCACTTGGGGCATATGTTTGAAGTGACCATGCAGAGGATATTTTCCCGCAAATATATTTATCGATTGCTGTCGCTGAAGTGCTTAAAACAAAAAGAATAAAAATTAGAATAAGTCACTTGCTGCTTGCGAACTCCTTCTTGCTGACGTGCCTGTGGAGTATTATGTCGTACTTGTAGCACCTGGAGCTGCAGTAGTAGTTTATCTTCCCGGTCCTAAAGACGTAGGCCGTTCCCGTGCCTTTCGGGATTTCCTTCGAGCAGTAAGAGCATTTCATATTATCACTTTACCTTTATCTCCCTTGCTTCCCTGCTCGTGTCAGGCAGCCTTATAACGTCGCCGATCTTTATCGGGCCGATCTCGTTCCTCCTTATTATCCTGCCCTTGTCCTTGCCTTCGAGGATCCTGCACGTGACCTGGTACACCTCGCCGTACATTCCCGTCTTGACCTTGTTGTTTATCTCTACGATTTCCGCAAGAAACCCGGAGAACTGCATCGGTGGCCTTGACGGTCCGGACTGTGACGGAGCGGACGGCGGCTGTGCCGGCGCGCTTGGGGCGTTTGCAGGTTTTTCTTCCATTAACATCACTTCCATAGGGGTTCAGTCATTCCTCTGACTTCTCCTCCTTCGGCTCTTCCTTCTTCTCTTCTTTCTTTTCCTCCTTATGCTCGTGCTTGTGTTCCTCTTTGTGTTCTTCCTTGTGTTCCGGCTTTGCTTCCACCTTCGGCTCGGCCTTGGCCTTCTGTGAGGTTCCCGTAGTCTTGGAGATTATGTCCTTTATTGCCTGCGATGCGCCTCCCTGCGACTCTACAGCTATGGCAGCGCACTGAACCGTAAGCCCTATGGACTTGCCCAGCTCGAGCTTGCTTGGAACGTACGAGAAAGGTATCTTCTTCTGCTCGCAGAGCTGCGGTATGTGCATCGCGATCTCTTCAGGCTCTATGTCCTCGGCAAGGACCACGAATGTAGCAGAGCCCCTTTCGACGCTCTTCGTCACTTCGTTTATGCCCTTCCTGAGCTTGCCTGACTGCTTCGCCATCTGCATTGCTTCGTATGTCTTTGAAGCCACATCCTTGGATACTTCGAACTTCACGTAAGATTTTGCCATTTAAAACACCGTCGGTTTACACTTCATCCAGTATATGAAGAAGTTTGTAGTTAATATTTTGATATAATCTTATTTAAAGCTTTCTGAATTTTTGTCCTGATTTTTTGAATAGTCGAACTCTCATTGGAAGCACATGGAATGGAACATGCCGAACCCATAATGCACGCAGGATAGAAGCGCAACTGAAAGAGGCAAATGCTGCCTCTTAAAAAAGAAATTATGCCTGCGCTTTCAAGCTAGGAACTGGTCCGGCGTAGGCGGCTCTGGGTTCTGGCCCTTGCGCTGCCTTATCTCGCGGACTACCTTGTTCTGCAGCTCAGTCGGCAGCTTCTCGTAGCCTGCGAACTCGGTATACCATATCGCCCTTCCCTGCGTGAGTCCCCTGAGATCGTTCGAGAATCCCTTCAGAGTCTCTGCTACTGGCATCTTGGCCACTATGGAAACCTGCTCGTTCTCCTGCGTAACGCTTACCACCTGGCCGCGCTTGCTCTGGACGAAGGTTATGACCCCTGACATGTACTCCTGCGGTATGTTTATCGTGAAATTTTGCTTGGGCTCGTAGAGCATGACTCCTGCAGTCAGCATTCCGGCGTATACCGCGTTCCTTATCGCAGGTATTATCTGGGCTGGCCCCCTGTGAACTGGATCCTCGTGTATGGTCGCGTCGACGACGCTGACCAGCACTCCGGAGCACCTCTCCCTTGCGAGCGGACCGTCCTTTACCGCTTCCCTGAATCCATCTATGAGCAGCTCCATTACCTCGTTCATGTACTGGACCCCATGGGTCACGTCGGCGAGCATGCACTTGTTTGAAACGTCCTCCACGTTCTTAGCCACGGTCCTGTCAAGACCGGCAGCCACCATCGCCTCTATTGCTGCCTGGCCCTTGGGCTTTCCTTCCCTTATGGTTCCCTCGTCTATTGCGTTCTGCACCCCCTCGGGAAGGGGCTCTACGGTCACATAGAACTTCGAGTGCTTGTTAGGGGTTTTGCCCTCTATAGGGCCCGCCTTGCCTGTTATCGTCTCCCTGTATATGACTATTGGCGGGCTTGTTATTATCGGTATCTTGAAATCGTCCTTGAGCTTGGTCTCTATGACCTCAAGGTGCAGCTCTCCCATTCCGCTGACCAGGTGCTCTCCTGTCTGCTGGTTTATCTCGGTCAGTATCGTCGGATCTTGTTTCGAGAGCTCCCTGAGCGCCTCTATGAGCTTCGTCGTGTCCCTTGAATCCTCCGCTTCTACGGCTTTCGTTACTACCGGCTTTGAGTAGTGGGTTATCTGCTCGAACGGATCTATGAGGCCTGTGCTTAGGGTGTCTCCGATGCTCACGTCCTTGAGACCTATGAGCGCAGCTATGTTTCCCGCAGGTATGGCGTCAACCTGCACCCTGTCAGGACCCATGTATATGCCGACCTGCTGTATCTTCTGAGTGTTTGCCAATCCGGATATGTGAAGCTCCGTGCCCTTCCTGGCCACCCCGGAGAATACTCTTCCTACAGGCACTTCTCCGCTGTGTGGATCGTAAACCATGTTGAATACCACTATGTTGGTGTTGGCCGATGCATCTGTGTTGAGCATCGCCTGTCCGTCAACGGAGTTGAGATCCCCGTGCCATATCTGCGGTATCCTGTACCTCTGCGCCACGTGCGGGCTCGGGAGGTGTTCTATCATCATTATGAGCGTGGATTCGTCTATGGGGGCAACTTCCTGCAGCCTCTTCTCGTCTCCTGCAGCAGTAAGCGCGAATATGTCCTTGAAGGTAACCTTGTACTTGTCCATTATGGGCTTGGATATCGCCCACTTCTTCGCTGCCGAGCCGAAGGCAACGCTTCCCTTTTCGACGCTAACCTGCCATTTCTCTGCAAATTCTTCAGGTGCGAACTGGGATATGAGCTTGTTTATGTCGTTTATGAGCTTTAGCAGCCTCTCGAATGTCTGCTCCGGCGTTAGCCTGAGCTCGGTCAGGAGCCTGTCAACCTTGTTCACGAAAAGCACCGGCTTCGCCTTTTCCTTAAGCGCCTGCCTTAGAACCGTTTCGGTCTGGGGCATCACCCCTTCTACCGGGTCTACCACAAGAACCACTCCGTCAACTGCACGCATTGACCTTGTAACGTGGCCTCCGAAATCGACGTGGCCTGGCGTGTCTATAAGGTTTATTATGTAGTCCTTTTCGTTGTATACGAAACCCAGGGATATGTTGGCTGACTTTATCGTCATCCTCCTGTCCTTTTCTATGGCTTCGTAGTTGGTGTATAATACGTCTCCAGCCACTGCCTTTGATATCAGGCCTGCCCTGGCCAGAAGCGAGTCCGTGAGCGTTGTCTTTCCATGGTGGACGTGCGCTATTATGGCCACGTTCCTGATGTTGTCCAGGTCGCTCATTATTTTGGTTATTTCTTCCACTACGTATTCTTTCCTTACCATTATAAAACACCGATTACTTCGCGCTCCTTGCCATGCGCTCGATTTCGTTCTTCCTCTTGAGAGCGTAGCTGTTTATGTCGTTGTTGGCAGCCAGCACTATCTCGTTGGCCAGAGCCTCAGAGATCGTCTTCTTGTTGTTGAAGGCGCCTATTATCGAAGCGGTTGATATGTTCCTTAGGGCAGTATCCAGACGCCTGCTGGCGCTTATGTCCACAGGTATGTTGGAAACCGTTCCTCCCTGCCTTATCCTTGTAGTATCTTCTATCGGGGCGCTGTTCTCCAATGCCCTTATGAAAACCTCAAGCGGATTCTGCTTTGTCTGGTCGTTGACGATGTCAAATGCGTTCTCGACTATGTGCATGACCTTGAGCTTCTTGCCCTGGAGCCTTCCCTCGGTCCTTATTACGCGGCCGCCTACCTTCTTTCCGGTTCCGCCCCTCATGAGCGCGTTCTCCAGCCTTTCCACTATGTTTATGTTCGCCTTCGAGAACATCTTCTTGCTAGTTCTCCTGTATGAGCTCGGGAATTCCTCCGGGCTCAGGCTTATGTAGTTCTTGAGGCTGAGGTCCTGTATTTCAACCCCGTAGTCGTACTTGTTGAAAAGCCTGTGCTCGGTGCTTGAAGAGGACGTGGCGACTGCCTTGCGTTTTGGAGCCGCTTTCTTCTTTGCTGGCCTCTTCTGCTCTTTCCTGTGCTCTTCCTTGGATTCTTCTTCTGCCATAAAAATCATCTCTTAGGCTTCTCCTTCTTGCCCTTTATGATCTGTACCATGTTGGTGCCGTTGACCTCTACCACTTTGTATTTCATTCCCGGTATGCAGCCCATCTGGCCCCTCTGCGAACCTCCCAGCCCTTCTATGGTGACTTCGTCGTGCTCGTCTATGTAGTTGACAGCCCCGTCGCCAGGCACGAATGCCCCTACGACTTTGCCGTTCTTTATGAGCTGCACTCTCACACATTTTATCTGTCCGGAGTGCGGTTGCTTCTGCTCCACTGCGAACTTCTGGAGAACCAGGCCCTTTGCCCTCGGTACCGTTCCCATCGGATCGTACTTCTGCTTTAGCTTCAATTTCTTTCTCTTGAGCCATTTCTTCAGCAAGCGCTGGTGCTTCCTCTGCTTCACAAGTTTTCTAGCGGCAAATTCTCCATTAGGCAAATTATCCCCTTTGTTTACTTTTTATCCCTTTTAAGTATGTTTGAGTTTCCCTCCTCTATGACTGAAACAGCAGACACCGAGAACGGCTTTCCGCACACGGCACCGAGCTCCATTGGGTTCCCTTCGAATATCTCCAGAGGCACGTTTGCTACCTTGGCCATGTGGGCTATGTCCTGCATGGTGCTCTCCTTGTTTTTGGAGGCCACGACTATGAGCTTGGCCTTGGCGTCCCTGACCGACTTTATGACGCTGTTGAGACCCAGCGCCGTGACTCCGCTGTCGACGGCGAGCCTGATTTCGCTTGATAAATCTGCCATTGTTATCAACTTTTGTGCCTTACATACTGCAAAATAGCACCGCAAGAAACCTGTAGGTACTACTGCAGCCTTGGTATAGCAGTATATTTAAAATAGGAAAGATATATATAAGCTATCCCTCGCTTTTCGCGTTTTTGATATAGGGGAACTTTTTAGTTGCGTTTTGGTTAAGATCGGCTGTCAATTGGGAATTGCGCAGTAGGTTATGTTGCAGGGCAGCTTGATTCAGGATGTAAAACCAATAAGAAACTTTAAATAGATTGCAGAAACAACTAAATACGCTTAATTTTGCATATGTGTTTAGTATGGAAGCCAAGGAATCCTATGACATAATTGTAGCAGGAGCAGGCATGGCTGGAAATCTTGCGGCAGCCGTTGCAGCCAAGAAGGGGCACAGCGTATTGCTTTTGGACAGGAACGACCCTGACAATGTGGGAAGGAAGAACAACTGGGGCTGGACCTGCGGGGATGCGGTAGCCGGGTCGCACCTGGACTTTATAACATCCAAGACAGGAATATCATTCTCGAAGCCCGAGCTTGACGTCAAGGTAGACGGAGTTTACGCCCTGTCCCCGAATTTGGAATCCAGGTTCCTTTTCGATGGAGTTGGATACGTACTTGACAGGCCCGAATTTGAAAGGAAGCTGAGAGACATAGCGATAAAGAACGGAGCCAACTACGTCACGCAGTTCGAGGTAGAAGGCCCGGTATTGGAGGACAACAAAGTCGCGGGCATATTCGGCAAGGACAAGGAAAAAAATCACACGATATACAAGTCAAAAATTGTCATAGATGCGCTCGGAATATCAACAGTTTTGAGAAGGCGCCTTCCTGAGAACAGGTTTGTGGAAAAGAACGTAGACATAGACGACATAGAATCCACAGGCAGGTATATAATAGAATTTGATCTTGACCACGAGGACGAAAGGTATTACGACCCGAAGAATGCGCTCATACACCTGAACCAGACCATGGCTCCAGGAGGATACGGATGGGTATTCCCAAAGAGCGACGGAAAGATAAACATAGGCCTTGGAGTCCAGAAGAGAAGCCTCGACATAAGGAACAAAGCGCTAAACAGGAACGACACGCTTCAGAACCTCATAGACCAGTACATAGCCTGGAACCCGGTCATAAAGAACAAGGAATACAAGCTTTTCAACAAGGACAACAACGGCAAGGGAATATGGTCGGTGGCGGTAAGAAGGCAGATGGAGAGCCTCGTATATGACGGTTACATGGGAGCTGGCGACAGCATGGTGATGCCGAACCCGATAAGCGCTGGAGGCATAGGCCCAGCATTGGTCTCCGGAATACTCGCAGGGGAAAACGCGGCGAAGGCCGTCGAAGCCAACGATACGAGCGTTAACGGCCTGTGGCAGTACAATGTCGATTTCAACAAGGAATACGGATACAAGACGGCAGGGCTTGAAGTGCTGAGGATTTACCTGCAGTCCCTTAACAACGACATAATCGATTATGGTTTCAAAAACTTCCTTAGCACAAAGGAAGCGAACCAGCTCGCGCTCGGGCTCATGCCGGAGCTAAGCCTTATGTCCAAATTCTCGATGGTGCTCAAAGGCACAAAGAACATAAGCGCATTCAGGGACCTCGTTTATGCGGTCAACAAAATGAAGGAGCTCAACTCGATCTACATGGAATACCCGTCAAGCCCGGGTGGATTCGAACAGTGGCGCAAGAAGGTTGACAAGAGCATGCACGACGCCAAGGAGAGATTCAAGCCGAACCCGATATGAGGGTGTACCAATGCAAGAATATACAAAATTTGAAAAAGCAAGAGTGGTAGGCGCTAGAGCGCTTCAGCTTGCGCACGGGGCGCCGCCGCTGATAAAGGTACCTGAGGGCATAACCGAGCCGCTCGACCTTGCAGAGATAGAATTCGAAAAGGGAGTAATACCCATAACGATAATCAGGGATTGAGCTTTCTTTTCTTTCCCGTTTTCTTGCTCTGGGCCTCATAGCTTGAGCTGAGCGAATTTACCTTGCCCATGTATATGCCGTCTATCGAATATATGTCAGCGTTCGCGTAATCGAAAACCCCGTTCCTTAACAGGGGGCTTATGTTATCCTCGTCTTTTCTTTCTGCACCTACGGCAGTCCCGAGTATCAGGGGATTGAATGCCGGCATAACTACGAGCTTGCTCGCCCTGAAAGAGGCATAGAACCTCTTGGCATTCTTATCGTTTATATCGGCTATGAGCCAAGCCTTTTCCGAGTAGACCCCTCCGTTCTTATCTATTATCCTTACCGCTATGTGGTTGTGGCCAGTAATCAAGGCCTTCTTAGACATCGCAGCCTTGGAAGGCCATTTGTTGCCGTGGAGCAACGCATAGTCGCCGAGCATGACCTCGTCCTTGAGCTCGATGCCCATTATCTCGTCTATGTGTGCGTCGTGGTTGCCCCTCAGAGCCACCACTTTTAGGCCGGAGAGCGATTTTGCGAAATGCCTGATGTCGTTCTGCTCCCAGGATTCCGGATAGAGTATGCTGTCCTTTATGTCGCCGAGAAGCACTATGCCCTTGGCCGAAAAGGTGTCGGCTAGCGACAGCAGCTTGCGGGACATCTGCTCCCAAAGATTATAGACCCTTATGCCCCTGTCCGATATCCTGCGTTCCGAACCTATGTGTATGTCGCCGACTACCAGCCATTCGCCGCCCTTTGCGCTTATCAGCAGGGCTGGCTCGCCGTATATGAAACGCATTCCCCTAAAACTGGGTTTTTCCGACGTGCAAACATCTTGGAAACCTTTGCGGCTCCCGATATAGCTTAGACACAGAAATATTATTATAGATAGGAACAGAAACAAATCCATGGCAGGAGCTTCGCCCAACATAGGCAGCATTTACGGCATACCCATAGAGCTGCACTGGACCTTCATAGTAATGATGCTGCTAGCCCTGGCCATAAGCGTGAACCTGTTCATAATATTCGTCTTGCTCTTCGTTTGCGTGTTCCTCCACGAGCTTGCACATTCCGTGACGGCCATAAGGAACAACATAAGCGTGAAAAAGATAATACTCTACCCGCTCGGAGGCGGCTCCATGATAGACATGGACGAGGTGCCGCCGAGGCTTGAGTTTATGATAGCCATAGCCGGCCCGGTTTCGAGCTTCCTGCTCGCGTTCATATTCGGGATTGCCGTCATATTCATACCCGCAGGAACCATAGAGCTTTTCGTGCAGCTTCTGTTCATACTCAACCTTCTGCTCGCGGTATTCAACATACTCCCATGGTTCCCATTGGACGGAGGAAGGGTCCTCAGGAGCTGGCTGGAGAAGAAGAGGGATTTCCTATCGGCGACGAAGCTTACGGTCAACATAAGCAATGCGATAATAGTGCTGTTCGTCATAGGAACGATAGCCTTCGTGGCTGTAGAAAATGGATACTCGCTGCTTTATAAGGAATTCATAGTGCTGTGGGATGTCTTCATAGCTGTGTTTCTCTACGGCGGCGCGAAGGCCGAGCTGCAGGGCGCATATGTTAAGGAGTATACCAAGGACATCAAGGTTGGCGCTGCGGTAAGCAGGAACTACACAATGCTCAAGGGAAGGCCAGATTTGTACGGCATTTACAAGGCGGTTATGAAAAGCCATACCCATATTGTCCTTTTCAGGGAGAACGGGAAAATTTACATAGTGTCGAGGCTGCCCAGGAACATGCTGGCAGGAGCACCGCTAAACAACATCGACGTGGGCAAGATCAGCATGCCGCTGAGCGAGTTCGACACGAACGAGCAGATATACAGCGCGTACAGCAAGATGCAGAGCGATGGTGCTGGCGTGGCTGCTGTAATGAAAAGGGGCAAGTTCATCGGCATAGTGCAGATGCAGCACATGGAGTCGGTGATTTCGCTGCATATAGCACACACCAGGGGAAACTCTAAAAACGTTAAAGGCTAAGAGTTATTAGGCGACGGTGTAGGCAATGCTTTACCTTGAAAAGCTAATTTTACACAACTTCAAATCTTTCAGGAACGCGACGATAAGTTTTAGCGGAGGCTTCAACTGCATAGTCGGGCCAAACGGCTCGGGAAAATCGAACGTGTGCGACTCCCTGCTGTTCGCTTTTGGTGAGGGATCGCTAAGAAGGATGCGCGTAACTTCGGCATCGCAGCTTGTGAGCGACCTGGGCGCGCCGAGGAAGGACCTGCAGGGCAAGAAAACATCAGTGAGCATAATCCTGAAGGGCGACAACGAGGTCACCGTCACTAGGATAATTAAGCCGAACGGCAAGATAAGCCACAGGCTCAACGGAAAGCGCATGACTAGGCAGGAGATAAGCGACTATCTCAGGGCCAACAATTGCATGATAAGCGACACCAACACGATAACTCAAGGAGAAATAGTGAGGCTCCTCAGCCTCAACGCGAAGGAGAAGCGAGGCCTGATTGACATAGCCGCAGGGATAAAAGAATTCGACGACAAAAAGGAGGCCTCAGAGAAGGAGCTCGAAAAGGTCGAGGAAAAGATAACTGAAACCAAATCGCTTCTTGGAGAAAGGCTCGGATTCCTGGAGGAGCTTAAGAAGGAGAAGGAAGCAGCGGAAAAATATTCTGCAATGTCGTCCAAGGCCAAGCAGATAAATTACACGATACTTTACAAGAGGAGCGAGAGCATAAAGGCAGAACTCAAGGGCATAATAGACAATCTCTCGCAATCGGAGAAGGCAATAAACGAAATAGGCGCCAAAATACTGGAGCTCGATTCCATAGGAGAAAGGCTTTCGGCCGAAAGGAGCGCGAAGGCGAAGGCGCTCAACGAAAGATCGTCGGAGCTAAACGATTCCAACAGGCAGCTCGAATCCCTGAAAATGAAAATGGCGGTGGCAGAATCTGAGCTCAAGGCTTCGACGCAGTTTTCAGAAGCTGCAATAAAAGAGATAGAAACGCTTAGGGCCGAGCTTGAAAAGCAGAACGCCAAGCTGGAGCTTAATGGAAGGGAGCTGCCAGGCATAGATGCTGAGATATCGGAAATGAGGAAAGAGCTCGAAAGGAGCAGGGGAGCCACTGGATCTGCAGAGGGCAAAAGGGACGTAGAAGAATATGAGGAGAAGATGAAGCTCATAGAAAAACTTTCGGCAGAGATGGAATCCGTCAACAGGGAGCACATGCAGGCGATGACGCGCATCTCCGGATTGGAATCCCAAAAGAAGTCCGTCGAGCAGGAGCTCGAGAGGGTTTCCAAATCAGTCGAACAGCTGAGGAAAAACGAGCAGGAGATATCTGCAGCGTCAAACAAGGGAAACAGGGAGCTTTCCGAGGCAAGGGCGGAGCTGGAAGGGTTCAAGTCTAGGAGAAAGGCCGTAGAAGCAGAGCTTTCGCAGATCTCGGAAAGGAAGATATCGCTTAGGGAGAGCCTGGCTACATACGGCAGCGACACGAACAGGTCTGCAAGAGTGTTGGCGGAGAGGCTTGGAAACGGATTTTACGGAAGGGCGGCCGAACTCTGCAAGTACGACGAGAGGTACGCAGAGGCGGTCAACGCCGCTGCTGGCGCTAGGTTGAGTTATTTTGTGGTTGACAAGGTAAGCACCGCCGACAAGGCGGTGAAGATATTGAGGGAAAACAAGCTGGGGAGGGCGTCATTCATACCTTTGGACATAATAAGCTACACGGACACAAAGCCCATCGGAGAAGGGGATCCGCTTATAGACCTGATAGAATTCGATGGCAGGTTCGCGAACGCTTTCAAGTTTATATTTTCAAATACGTACCTCATAGGGGACATAAAGTCCGTGGCCAAGGGCAGCAGGCACAGGTACGTAACCATGGAAGGTGAGATACTCGAGCAGTCGGGAGTCGTGTCTGGTGGTTTTTCCAGAAGCTTCAATTACGCAAAGGCTGTCGCAGAGCTCAAGTCTGCGGAGGATAGCGAAAAAACCCTGAAGGATGAGCTCGAAAGCATACAGGGATTGGAAGAGGAATCAAGGCAGAAGTTCGGAAAGTCAGAGACCATTGTAATGAGCTCCGCCATGGAGCTTGAGAACATAAGAGTATCGCTCAAAAATTCCGAGGCTGAAAAGGCTGACATCACAAAAAGGATAAGGGAGATTGAAGAAGGTTTGGCCTCGGATTCTGCGGCGAGCAAAAACGCTGAGAAGAGGCTTCAGGAACTCGAAGCCCTTATGGCCCCGGTAAAGGAGGAGAGCTCGGCCCTTTATTCTAGGATAAGCGGCAGGTTCGCGAACGCTGGAGCGAAAGAAAGCGTAGAGAAGGAAGCCCTTGCAAAGAAGCTGTCGGAAAGATTCGAAAAGGCTACGGCCCAGCACGCTGCCATCGTCAAGGAGAACGAATTGCTCTCTGCCAGGGTTTCGGAATTAGGGAAGGATATAAAGAACAAGGAGACCGGGCTTGGAAAAAGCAGGGAAAACGCAAGCGAGCTTGAAGCAAAGATAAAGGAGCTCAGGAAGGAGGCAGATTCCCTTGAGGAAACGATAAGGACGCACGACAAGAAGTCGGCAGGCATGTATGAGGAGATAAAAAAGATAGAGGACAAGATGACGAAGAACGGATTTGAGAAGGGCAAGCTGTCTAGCGAAAAGGACAGGCTTGAGAGGGAATCCATAGCGATGCAGGCCAACAAAGGACAGCTGCAGACAAGGCTTTCGGACCTGATGGCAGAGCTCAGCGGCTATGAGGGACAACAACCGTTAGAAGGAGAAATAGACCAGATGGAGAAGGAGCTCTACGTCCTGAAGTCAGAACTTGAAAAGATGGGGAGCATCAACATGCG
This sequence comes from Microcaldota archaeon, assembly GCA_021827665.1. GTDB lineage: Archaea > Micrarchaeota > Micrarchaeia > Micrarchaeales > Micrarchaeaceae > Micrarchaeum_A. Next base: position 16,919 of record JAKAUR010000028.1, on the reverse strand, counting down.
CGCGCCGGAGATGTACGAGGAGAAGAGCAGGGAGGTCAACGGCGTTCAGGAAAAGATAATGACCTTGGAAAGCGAAAGGAATTCCATACTGTCGATGATAAGTCAGCTGGAATCCAAGAAGCTCGAGGTTTTCAACGACACGTTCAATATGGTAAACCAGAAGTTCAAGAGCATGTACAAATCAGTATTCCCTGAAAATGAGGGCTCGATAGTCTTGGACAACCCCAGGGATACTTTCAATTCAGGATTGGGATTCGAGCTGCACGAAGGCAAGAGGCCCATACACGTTGAGAGGCTTTCCGGAGGCGAAAAATCCATGCTCATGCTTACGTTGATATTCTCGATACTCATGTGCAGGCCTATGTCGTTTTACATATTCGACGAGATAGATACCGCACTGGACAAGCAGAACTCGAAGAAGCTATCGGCGCTCATAAAGCAGCTTAGCTCCAATTCACAGTTCGTAGTAGTAAGCCATAACGACACGCTCATATCGTATGCAGACACTGCAATAGGGGTGGCCAAGAACAAGGGAGAATCGAACGTTTTCGGAGTCAAGATAGTCGCGCCCGAAAGCGTAGAGGTAAAGTGATTGATTGGAAAAGGGGAGAAAGGGCACGAAGAAAAAACAGGGAAGAGATGCACCCAAGAGCAGCATAACAGTGTGGCCGATCTACGTGCTCATAATAATCGCACTCGTCCTGTATGTACTTCTGCAAAGGATAAGGATCCTGGCGATAATGCTCGGGATAGTCACGTTTTTCCTGATAATCATAGCCATAGTCTTGGAATTGATAAGCGGCAAGAACGAGGTCGGCTATAAGAAGAGCATCCTCGAGATAGCAGCTGCGATAATAATAGTCGTAGTCCTGTGGTATGGGTTAAAGTTCTTCCTGGCCACGAGCAGCCCGATAGACGTTGTTCCAAGCTGCAGCATGCTGCCATATCTCCACAGGGGCGACATGATATTTCTTCACGGGGTGTCTTCGGCATCGCAGATAAAGGCGCCGATAGTAGATGTGACTTCAGCGCAGATGTCCAAAATACTTTCCAGCCCTGATTCGGAATCGTTAAGTTGCGTGGCATACATGACGAATGCGAGCGGCACTTACATACGCCAAACCTTGGCCCCGGGATACAAAGTTGGACTCATAGAGGACAGCAACGGCGTTTACAGGCTGGTAAACAGCCAGGAGCAAGCCAACAACGTAGTGCAGTATTCGTGCGGGACCCGCGAAGTAAGGCTCTCTACGGGGCAGATACTCAACGAAGCTTATACCACCAGCATAACCATCAACAACCGCACCGTTGCAGGAGACAGGAACAACAGCATAGTGGTCTACGGAACAAGGCCTGGAGACCTGTTTTACGAAGAGGGCGATGCGTACGTAGTCCACAGGGCCTACGCGATATTGAACGACAGCGGAGAGTATTACGTGCTGACGAAGGGCGATAACAATCCTGGGCTCGACATACAGTACGGCAACTATCCACCTAACATGTCGCAGGTACAGGGAAAAGTAGTCGGAGTAATCCCGTATCTTGGCTACCTGAAGCTTATAATAAGCGGCAATCTTGTGGTTCCACAGGGATGCAATTCTACAGTAATACACCGAAGCCTTTGAATGTGCAGGGGGTGAGATTTGAACTCACGAAGGCGCTAGGCCACAGGATCTTAAGTCCTGCGCGTTTTTCTGTGGCTTTACCTTTTGCCAGACCAGACTCTGCCACCCCTGCAAGATATGTTTTGTCACGCATACATCGACGGACCTGCGGCGTCAGTGGCCTCCTTGTAGCTCTCGTGCGAGTCCTTGTTTTTCTTTATCACGTCGCGTATCTTGGCCTCTATCGCCTGCGCCTCCTTGTCGAGCTCGGATACGTCTATCTTCAGGTCCAGAAGCTTGCTTATCGACTTTATGGCTATCTCTGCGTATTTCGGATCCACAATCCTTTGGTCTACCTGTATCAGCAGGTTCGTGTCCTTTATCTTTTCAGATGTAGCGTTTATCATCAGCATCGCGCTTATTCCTGTGGCTACGCCTTCGTTTATTATGCTGATGCCTGCCTTCTTGAGTTCGGAGGCCATGTCAGGATTCGATATTACTGCGAACACTTTCTCCGCCTGTTCCTCATCTTCCTTCTGTTTTTCCTCGTCGGTTTCCGATAGTTCGGAAGATATGCTTTGGCTTGGCATTCCGCCTATTGATATTATGTCTTTTATCTTGTTCTCCTTGATGAAGTCAGATATCTTCTTCGACATTATGTATGTCATTTCCGACGGTATCGCAAACTCGGCGAATATTGCCACCAATTTGTATTTCGAAGAAAAATATATGCGGACAGGATGCATAGGTATTGAATTGTGTATCGACACAAGAGGAGGGAACGCCTGGCTTTCGAAGTAGCCATAGTATTCCATGTTGAGCTTTTCTATCACGTAGCTTAGGGCCATCGGACCAACGAGACCGACGCCAGGGAAGCCTTCCAGAAGCGTATATCCGTCAATCTTCTTGTCCGATATGAGTTTTATATCTAGCATCAAACCACTGATTAGCTATTTGACGCTCAAGCTTATAATAATTTGGAGAGCGTTTTGGCCTTCGGAATGCAAACCTGATGGGACGTAAAATGTGCGGATTGCACACCAATAAAAATCCGACAAGCACACATTTCGAGGTAAAAATGGCGTTATACGAGAGCTTTACGAGGATAAATTTGCAATAGTTATTTAAATTTAACTATGGAATTACTATTGGTGAATAAAATGCCGCAGAAAGTAAGTAGCGAGAGAATAGATAGGGACGATGGATATCTCTATTATCTTGGCAAGGACGGGCACGTATGGAAGACCCCGATGAAAATGAACACAAGGGGAAGAAAGGCCAAGGTAGGATCCGAAAAGATAGAGAGAGAAGAGGGATTCCTGTACTACATAGACGGAAACGGATATGTCGTCAGAACCAAGATGAACAGAGGCGGAAGGGCGCGCGGCTCAGGAGCAAAGAGAAAGGCGGCAAGCGCAAGGAGACCTGCAAGGAAGGCAATGAAAAGCAGCAGGTCTAAGAGCGCAAGGAGCTCCGCGAAGAAGAGAAGGAGATAATTATCTCCTTTTTTTCGGCTCTTCTATTTTTATTTCAGTAAGCTTAGTTACTGAATTCTTTTTTATAAAGCCTGAGCGCAGCTCAATGACGTACATTGATTCCCGCTCTGGATAATACGTCTTGCAGAAAATGCTGCGGCACGGAGGCAGCGATTCCTTCATCGTGACTATCGTTTTCGATGAGTCCAGCCAAAGAATGTCTATCGGGAACCTCATGCCCTTCATCCATATCCCGAGCATCGACGGATGCGAGAATGTGAAAAGCATGCACTCGTTCTCGGAGATGTCATCCCTGTACATCAGCCCTATTGCCTTTTTTATGAGCGAATCGGCCAGTATCGCCTTGAGCTTCATGTCTCCTATTTCTACGATTCCAGTTGAATATTTGAGCCTTTTTCTTATGAAATTCAGCATTGGCTAACCCGTAACTGAAAAGCTCTGCTCGCGCATGAACTGCTCCAGGTAGAATTTGCTTCCTGTGCCCTTTCCCGTGAGGCTGCTGCCCTTCCATCCGACGAAAGTGTGCATGCCTACTATGGCTCCAGTGGTTGCACTTATTGCCCTGTTGACGTAAACCGTCCCGGCTTCTATGTGCTTTTCAAACTCCCTTATCTCTGCTTTGCTGGTACCGTACATCCCGGCCGTGAGCCCATATTCCACGTCGTTTGCCATATTTATCGCTTCGCCGAAATCCTTGAAGCTTTCGATAGTTATGAACGGCAGGAAAAGCTCCTTGTGCACAAGCTCGTGGTCGTGCCTTATCTCCACTATCGCCGGCTCTACGTAAAATCCGTCCATGTCGTTGCTTACGCGCGACCCACCATATAGCAGCCTACCCGCAGATTTGGCTTTTTCGACGGATTCTACGTAGCGGTTGTAAGCGCTTTCGCTTATCAATGGCCCTATGTAGTTCTCCTTGGATAGCGGGTTGCCGACTTTAAGGCCCCTTGTGCGCTCTATGAGCTTGCTCAGGAAGACCTCCTTTATCGATTCATGAACATACACCCTTGAAAGTGCACTGCACTTCTGGCCTGCGAAACCGAAGGCGGCGCTTACCACGCCTTCGACTGCGCTTTCTATGTCGGCATTTTTTGAGATTATGGCAGGGTTCTTGCCTCCCATTTCTACTATGAAGACCTTCTGTGCATTCTGTGAGTATGACCTTGCTGCCATGCGCATGCCCGTTTCCCTTGAACCTGTGAACGCTATGCCTGAAACGTCCCTGCTTATTGCGAGCTCGTCTCCCACCTCTGATCCAGGTCCGGTCACATAGTTGAAAACACCGTCTGGAAGGCCTGCTTCCTTAAGTATTTCGTATATCTTGAGCCCGGTCAGCATCGACATGTTGTCTGTAGATGAAGGCTTGAACACTACGGTATTGCCGGTAACCATGGCCCCCATGCTCATTCCCATCGATATAGAAACAGGAAAGTTGAAGGGAGCTATGACTCCGAATACCCCGTAGGGTTTGAGCTTTATGGTGATCTTTTCCAGCTTGTCTGCAGGCGCTCCCTGAAAGCCTGCCTTTACCTTTACGCTGCTCTCCGCTATGGCGTTTTTGCGGGAATACCCCTTGTTCTTTTCCATTTCAAGCATGTAGTAGTTTATGAAGTCTATGGCCTCATCGACCTCGCCGACCGACTCGTACCTTGATTTTCCGTTTTCGTAGCTCAAGATGGCAGCGAGTTCGAATTTCTTTTCCCTGAATTTCTCCACTGCCTTCCTGAATACTGCAAGCCTGCTCTTATAGTCGGTTTTGCTCCATGTTTCGAAAGCCTTCTTCGCTTCAGCTATGGCTTCCCTTGCATGCTCGCGCGTGCCCTTCTGAAATTTTCCGATCAGTATGCGCCTGTCAATCGGCGAGCGCTCTTCGAGCAGCTCCTGTGCAGTTACCTGGTTTTGACCTATGTGCATGGGCCAAGTCTTGCCAAAAGAAGCCAGGGCGTTCTTAGCCGCCTGGTCAAAAAGCGCGTCAAATTTTGATTCCTCTCCTTTCTCCACCATTTTTCTGTATGTAAATTCATTTGAAAATGTGCCTGCTGCCACTCCAATCACCATAGATTATATTTTTATAACAAAAATGTTTATACCTTTATATGGCCGCACTGCTGCAAACGTTGTAGGCAGCATCGTAAAATTCCCGATAAGCTTTAAATATTATCCACGTTATAACTGAGTTATAATCTATTGATTAGTATTTTAACTACTGCAGGTGTTGGAGCATGGCTTACGATGAGACCCAGGATGTAATGCAAAAAAAGGACGAATACTTGGAAAAGTACGGATTTAAGACTAAGGATGACTATGAAACGATAGTAAAGGGCATATCAGAAGAAACCATAACACAGATATCAAAAAGCAAGCACGAACCTGAATGGATGCTTGAAAAGAGGCTTCTTGGTTATAAGATATTCAAGGAAAAGCCCGTGCCGACATGGGGGCCTGATCTCGGCAAGATAGATTACGATGACATTTATTATTACCTGAAGCCCAATGCGAAGAAGACGGATTCGTGGGAAAATGTGCCAAAGGACATTAAGGACACTTTCGACAAGCTTGGGATACCGGAAGCGGAAAGGAAGTTTTTTGCAGGGGCAGAGGCCCAGTTCGATTCAGAAGTGGTATATCATCACATGAAGGAGGAGCTCGAAAAGCTTGGAGTCATATTCACTGACATGGACAATGCAGTCAAGCAATACCCTGAGATAGTAAAGGAATATTTCGGGAAAATAATACCTCCGAGCGACAACAAGTACGCAGCGCTGAACACCGCAGTTTGGTCAGGAGGCTCGTTCATATATGTGCCCAAAGGGGTAAAGCTTGCCATGCCGCTGCAGGCATATTTCAGGATAAACGCAGAGAAGGCAGGCCAGTTCGAGCGAACGCTTATAATTGCGGACGAGGGCGCAGAGGTAGTTTATATAGAGGGCTGCACCGCGCCCATATACATAAGCTCGTCCCTGCACGCGGCAGTTGTGGAGCTAGTCGCGCACAAGAATGCGCACATAAGGTATGTAACGATACAGAATTGGTCTAAAAACGTCTACAACTTGGTGACCCAGAGGGCCTTCGTATACGAAAACGGAAATGTGGAATGGATTGATGCAAACATAGGGAGCAAGGTCAACATGAAGTATCCGAGCGTTTATTTGAAGGAAGAGGGTGCAAGGGGCGAAATACTTTCCATAGCAGTAGCAGGCGAGGAACAGACCCAAGATTCAGGAGGCAAAGCTTATCACTTAGCGCCGAATACCACATCGCAGATAATATCGAAAAGCATATCCAAAGGCAGCGGCGTGACTTCATACAGGGGGCTTGTCCACATAGACAAAAAGGCTTACAATTCAAAATCAAGCGTCAAATGCGACGCCCTTCTGCTTGACAGAGAGGCAAAAACCAACACCTACCCGTACAACGAGATATATGCGGACGACGCATTCGTGAGCCACGAGGCAACGGTTGGAAGGCTTAGCGAGGACGACCTGTTTTACATGATGTCCAGAGGACTTAAGGAGGACGACGCCATAGCGACTGCGGTTTTGGGCTTCATAGAACCGCTGGTTAAAGTGCTACCGCTGGAATATTCGCTTGAGCTGAAGCGCCTCATAAAACTGGACACTTCAAATTCGATAGCGTGAGGTAATAGCATGCCCACAGATGAAATGCAGGAGCAGAGAGGCAGGAACCCCAGCTACCGCTTTATACCGTTTGAGACGGATTCATTATACAAGAAGTATTTTGTCAACCTCGATCTCTCCAGATTCGAGACAGGCAGCACTAAAGAGGGCATAATGGATGATTATGACGAATCTTCGCTTGCAAGGATGTACGCCAAGCTAGGAATCAGGTTTTCAGCGGTAATGTATGACGGTGTGCTCGCGAAGGGCAACGAATCGGTCCATGCAGGGGGCATTGCAGACAAGGAGCACATCAGGAATGGATTGCCCTTGGATAAGTTCTCTGCGTTTGCGTACGATTTTTCCTTGGAACCGTTAGTAGTCGAGCTTGGGACAGGGACAAAGGAGCTCAATATTCTGTTCTTGGATTCGGGAAGGCACAGCTCGCCTGCGAGCTTATTGTTCAAGGTCCCAAAAAACTCAAAAGCGGTGGTGAATGAGTATTATTTCTCTCTTGGCGGCAGCGGGGACTCACTGAACGGAGCGGCGCAGCTATTTGAACAGGATGAGGATTCCGAGCTTGAAGTAAACGAGATACACTGCGAATCGGAAAACACGAATTCCCTTGTTACACGGACATTCTTGACTAAAGACAATGCCAGGCTGGAATTTAACGCTTTTTATACCGGAGGAGCAACATCCAGGCAGAGGAGCGTTTTCAAGAATTCCGGAAAAGGCTCCACCATAAACGCAAGAGAGTCTATAATCGGCTCCGGAGCCCAAAAATTCGACATTAACACTTATATGGCCAACATGAAACAGAACAGCAACTGCAATTATGAAGTGCGTGCAGTGCTTGCCGACGATTCTTCCGGAATAGTTAAGAGCTTGGCAAAAATGGAAAAGGGAACAGAGGGCTCGGAATCGCACATAAAGGAGCGGGGGCTTATATACGACAAAAACGCAAAGATAACGATGATGCCAGACATGTCCATAGATGAGAGCTATGTAAAGGCTTCGCATTCGAGCTCCACATCTCCGATTCCCGAAGACGACATATTTTACATATCGAGCAGGGGACTAGACAAGGAGAAAGCAAAGTTCCTCGTTGGCAGCGGGCTTATATACGAGCTTTTGAAAAACATCAAAAACCACGATTCGATGTCGTTCAGCATGCTTCTCGCAAAGCACAGGCTGGAAACGAAAAAGATAGGCATTCCGGAAATGGAGTTAAAGAGCTACGGTGTTTGGTATGACCAGTAAAAAGGAGAGCTACGATTATGTTGCGGCAAAATTCATACCTGTCGTGAAGTCCAAGGCAGCTACGGTGCTCTTCAACGAATACGGCCTTACACAGCAGAGCATATCCAAGATGCTTGGAGTAAGCCAGGCAGAAGTAAGCAAGTACCTGAGCGGCAAGGGAGCGAAAAGCGAAGGCATAGAAATAAATGACAAGGACATAGAAGCCTTTGTGCAGAGCATGGTGGTAAAGGATGAGTACAATGCACAAAGGATAGTATGTAAAATTTGTCCGAAGGGCGCGTCTAAATCGTGCCATATAATGATAAAATAGGTGCATAATGTGTTGCTTGAAATAAAGGACCTTAAAGCGGAAATAGGAGGAAAGAGCATCCTTAACGGAGTTAGCCTGAAACTGAATACTGACGAATTCCACGTGTTGATGGGGCCCAACGGCTCGGGAAAGACTACGCTGGCAAAGGCCATAATGGGGCATCCCGGAGTCAAAATAACCGGGGGTGACATACTTGTCGATGGAAAATCCATAATAGGTTTAACTCCGGATAAAAGGGCAAAGCTTGGATTGTTCATGCTTTTCCAGAACCCCTCCGAGATAGATGGGGTGGGCTTTGTGAATTTCCTTAGGTCTTCCCTCGAATCCGTAAACGAGCAGACAATAAACACCAAGGAATTCATGGACAGCATAAAAAGCAACGTCGAGCACCTTAATTTCGACAAGAACGTAGTGGGAAGGTCTTTGAACAAAGGGTTTTCTGGAGGCGAAAAGAAAAAAGCCGAAATCCTGCAGATGGCAATACTGAAGCCAAAGATAGCAATTCTTGACGAGCCCGATTCTGGTCTGGATGTTGACGCGATAAAGATAGTGTCAGAGAACATAAACAGAATCAGGGAAGAAAACAGCCCTGGGCTGCTTGTGATAACGCACTATAGCAGAATACTGAAATACATGAAACCCGAATATGTACACGTAATGCTGAACGGAAGGATAGTGAAGGACGGAGGGGTTTCTTTAATAGAAGAAATTGAAAGGACAGGATACGATAAGATAAGTGATTGATTGGCAGAAATAAATCCAGACGAGATAAAAAAGGATTTTCCCATATTCGAATCCAGCAAGGAGGGTCGGAGGCTTGTTTATCTGGACAGCGCAGCTACGTCGCAGAAGCCGAGGGATGTCATAAATGCAATAAGCGACTATTACGGCAATTACAACGCCAACATACACAGGGGCATATACCAGATAGCCGAAAGGGCCACTGAAGCTTACGAAGATTCAAAGAAGGAGATGGCGAAGTTCCTTGGTGCTGGGTCTTACGAGGAGCTTGTTTACGTCAGAAACACTACGGAAGCGATAAATCTGGTGGCTTTGTCTTGGGGGGAGAAGAACATATCCGAGGGAGACCACATACTGATATCCGAGATGGAACATCACAGCAATCTTGTGCCTTGGATATTGCTATCCAAAAGGAAGAAGGCGGTTTTGGATTATGTTAAGGTAGGCGAGGATTACAGGCTTGACCAAAAGAGTTTGGAGGACGGACTTGAGAAGAACCCAAAGCTTGTCGCAATAACCCACGCCTCGAACGTGCTTGGAACCATTAACGATGTCAAAAGCATAACCAGAAAGGCACACGACAAGGGAGCCGTAGTCCTGGTAGACGGTGCCCAGTCTGCACCGCACATGCCAGTAAATTTATCAGAAATAGGATGCGATTTCTACGCCCTGTCCGGGCATAAGATGCTAGGCCCCACCGGGATAGGCGCACTATACGGAAAGCGCGAGATCCTTGAGAACATGCCGCCAGTCATAGGCGGAGGAGACATGATAGAAGCAGTTGAATTTTATTCCTGCACATGGAACAGAATACCTTGGAAATTTGAAGCAGGAACATCGAACATTGAAGGAGGCATAGGCATGACTCCGGCCATAAAATATTTGCAAAAGCTCGGGATGGAAAATGTCTTTAAACACGAAGTGGAACTTACAAAGTATGCGCTTGACTCTTTGTCTGGGATAAGAAACGTGGAGACTTATGGGCCCGACATGGAGAAGAACGATCACGGGGGCGTCATATCATTCTCAGTAAACGGGGTGCACCCTCACGACATAGCCAGCATATTTGACAATTACAACGTTGCGATACGCGCAGGGCATCATTGCGCCATGCCGCTGGTAACGCAAATCTTAAAACAAAGCGCCGTAGCAAGGATGAGTTTTTACATTTATAACAACAAAGATGACATAGACAAAGCAGTGGAAGCGATTAATGAGGTAAAAAGGATATTCAAAAAATAATCGGTAATCAAATGAGCCTTGATTTGTACGCAGAGGATTTGGTAGCGAATTACGAACACCCGCACAACAAGAAAAGCATGTCTGACTGCGACTCGAGCAGTCATGAATACAATACAACATGCGGGGACGACATAACGATTTACATAAAGGTGAAAGACGGCAAGGTCGCGGACGTAAGTTTCGACGGAAGCGGATGCGCCATAAGCGTAGGGACAGCAAGCAAGCTAACCGATGCGATAAAGGGCAAGAGCGTAAGCGAAATAGAGAGCTTGGGATTCGATTTTATAGTCGACCTGATAGGCATAGACCCTGGACCTGCAAGGGCCAAATGTGCGACCATATCGCTCAAGGCGCTCAAGCACGCCGTGTTCATATACGAGCACAAAAAGCCGGACGGGGAGACAGAAAGATTATGAAAGGCCGAATTCGACCCTCTTGTTATGGGCACCTTTGTTTTCGAACTTTATAAGCGATATTTTACCCAGTTCGTTAGTGTTTGCTACGTGAGTGCCTCCATCTAGCTGGAAGTCGAATCCCTCTATTTCTATGATTCTTACAGTATCGAGCTTTTCCAGGAGATCGGCTCCTGGGGCCGTACGTGCTACGCCTCCAATCCTCTTTGCCTCCTCCCTTGTTATCTCCTTTGGAACAACCCTGTGGCCTTCATCTATGATTAGTTGCGAATCCGAGATTATCGAACTTAGCATCTCTTTAGTAAATCCAGGTATGTCGAAATCCATGCGTGCAGAATTGTCGAATATCTGGCCTCCGGTTATTTCTCCCTTGTATTTCTTGTACACCACGCCGTCGATTGTATGAAGCATCGTGTGCAGCTTCATGTGCATGTACCTCTTTTCCCAGTCTATCTTGCATATTACTTTTTCCCCTCTGCTTAGGCTTACGGCATCCCGGCTTATATGTACCACATCGTCTCCTGCTTTTTTGTCTCTATTATTTTGTATTCTTTCCCGTCGAGAGTGGATATTATTCCGGTATCGCACGGTTGGCCCCCGCCGGTAGGATAGAATATTGTCCTGTCTAGGATGATTCTGCCGCTTTCTGAGCTGACGACCTCAGATTCCAGCTCCTTCATATACGAGTCCCTGAGATAGATTTTTTCAGTCATTTTATGCACCCATATTTATGTTATTATCAGGTATACCATTAACAGCATTATTGCAGTTATTGCAAGCTTGCGTTTGAGTCCGCGCTCTTGGAATATCAGCCCTCCTATAACCACGGTTATTATTACGGATACGCTATTTCTCAACGGGGAGGCTAGGCTAACGTATGCCAATTGCAACGATGCGTAATAGAAGACCCTGTAAAGAAGGCTTAGGATTGCTATAGAAAATATGATTTTCCTGTTTTTTATCAGATTTGAGAATTCCTCCCTTACGCCATTGTACCTTATAGATATCATCAGGGTCATGTTTATGGCTATAAATATCTCCAAAAGTATGAACATCGCGTACAGATTCACGGTCAGGTTCAATAAGTACTTCATGAGTATTCCCCCGAAGGCCATTATCAGGGTGTTGAGAACGAGCAGATAAACGTACTTTTTGGAATCAAATTGTTTGTACTTCTTAATGCTTTTCGGCGCGATAAGGAAATATGTAGCAACGAGAAGGACGGCTATTGCAGAATACTGCAATATCGTAAGCTTCTCGCCGAGGAATACGAATGCGAGAAGGACCACGAAGAGCTGTGGAAGTGAGCTTAGGACCGGTGTTGAAACAGATATGTTCCCGTGCTTGTATATTCTGGCGTTGAACAGGTAAGAAATAGTAGACAGTAAGCTCATCAGATAGATTATAGCCAATTCATAAATGTTGATGTTGAATTTTGCAAATGGCAAAAATACGAGAGAAAATGCAGCGACGACTATCGAAAAGCTTGCACTGAATGAGGTTGCGTGCTCGTTTTTGAGGGCATACTTTTCTATTATGGTAGAAGCCCCCATTATTATCGAGGATATGATTACTAAGCAATACCAGGATATCATCTAATCATTTGATGCTGTTTATTCCCAATTTGGATAGGTTCTCGAAAAGTAATCCATTGTTCCTAAACAGTATGGATTTTATGCCAACTTTTTTCGCACCGGCTATGTTTTCTTTTCGGTCGTCTATAAATATGGCTTCCCCTGGTTTTACCCTGCATTTCTTAAGGACATACCTGTATGCATTTTCGTCCGGCTTTCTCATCCCAATAAAGCATGACGCAAACACCCTGTCAAATTGAGAAATATCGAATACTTTCTGGGTCGATCTGTATCTGCTCATGTATATGTTTGTGAGAATTACTATCTTGTATTTTCGTTTAAGGCTCAAAGCGGAGTCCGTTAATTTTTTATTGACTTTTGCCTTCTTTATGAAATATTTTTCGAATTCGAGCTTTTCGATTGGGATGTGCAACGATTTGGATACCGAGCGTAAAAACTCCGAATTTTTCATCCTGCCGGTGTATAGTTTGGTGTTGTATCTTTCCATTATCGAAGCGACCTTCTCGTATTTGAACCCGTACTTTTTTGATACGTATTCGTAATACTGGCTGTCATCGTATCTCAGGAGCACGTTTCCAAGGTCGAATATTAAGAGTTTGATCATCCTGACGCCTTAATCATAGTCCCGGCCGGATTCGAACCGACGTAGCAGGGTCCAAAGCCCTGCGTCCTTGGCCACTAGACGACGGGACTGCCAAGGTTATTGCGATTCAATAATGAAAGTTCAGATATTAATACGATTTGGCGAAGTTGACAACGTGCTTTGAAGGCTTGCCGCAATAAACGCAGTTGCCAGAGACGTTTTTCTGCGCATCAAAGGGCATGTTTGTCGTTTTTGCTCCGGTCTCCTCTTTTATTTTGAGCTCGCATTCCGTTTGGCCGCACCACTGTGCCTGCGCCATGTTTCCATCCGAGATCGCACGCTTTAGCTCTTCGTAGGAACCGACTTTCTTTATTTTCTCTTTTATGAAGAGCAGGGCGCGATCGTAAAGCTCCCTTTGTACGCGTGAAAGCTCTTTTTTTACAGTTTCCCATATGCTGGATGAACCGTATTGCGTCTTCTTCATATCGTGCCTAGTTACCAATACCACGCCATTCGATTCCAGTTCCTTTGAACCTATTTCTATTCTTACAGGAACTCCCTTGAGCTCCCATTCGTTGAATTTCCAGCCTACGGAATAATCGTCCCTGTCGTCCAGATATACCCTTGCATGCTTCTCCAGTTCGTGGCTTATCCTTTTTGCGTATGCCAGTATGGACTCCCTGTTCGTGTCCCTGTATATTGGGACTATGACTACCTGTATCATTGATATTTTAGGCGGTATCACAAGCCCCCTGTCATCGCCGTGCATCATCACCATTGCCCCAAGCTCCCTTGTGGATATTGCGAATGTATTCTGGTACGCGTATTTCAGCTCGTTGTTCTTGTCTATGAACTTTATGTCAAAAGCCTTTGCGAAATTTTGGCCGTCGTTGTGAAAGTCTGGGCCCTGAATGGCATATCCATTTGGTAGAAGGTGCTCTATGCTGTAGCTAGCCTGCCCTCCTGCGAATTTTTCGTAATCCGTCTTTTGGCCCATTATCCCTGGCAGAGCCAGGTATTCTTTTGTTACTTCGGCGTATATCCCCAGTATCTGGTCGCGCTCTGCATTTGCCTCTTCTTCGGTAGCAAATACCGTATGGCCTTCGTTCCACAGGAACTCCCTGCTCCTAAGCAGCGGGGTCGGATGCTTGAATTCCCAGCGCACTACGCTGTTCCACTGGTTGAGCCTGAGCGGAAGATCCCTCCAGGACCTTATCCATTTTGAAAAGCTGTCGTACATTATGGTCTCGGACGTGGGCCTTATGGCAAGCCTTTCGCTCAGCTTTGAATTGCCGGTCTCCGTCACCCATGCCACTTCTGGCGAAAACCCCTCTATGTGCTCCTTTTCCATTTCGAGGAATCTTTCCGGTATCAGCAGCGGAAAGTATGCGTTCTTTATCCCTGCCTTTATGAACATTGAATCTGTTGCTTCCTTGACCGCATTCCATGAGAAATATGCCGAGGGCCTGAATACTATGCATCCGGACACTGCGCTGTAATCCACGAAATCGGAATTTATTATCACCTGCGTGTACCACTCGGATATGTCGTCCGACTTTTTTACCGTTATGGCTCTTTTTTCCTGATCTGCCAATTCAAACACCCTGTCTTTCGAATAAAGATTTCAACAATAGTTTAAGATGCCCTGCCTCTTTAAGCCTTCTGTATGAGTAGGATATCCACTGCTCGCCGAATGGCACGTAGAGCGACATTTTATTGTCCTTTGCAAGGCTTGCTGCAAGCCTGTTCCTTATGCCCTTTAGCATGGCGTAGGTGACCTTGCGCTTGTACTTCTTGTTAAGCTCGATTGACTTCCTTATCATCTCGGTATCGTGAGTCGCTATCGTAAACTCTGTGCACTGCTCGTATGCCAGCTGCATGAGTTTTGCGTAGTTCCGCGTTACCTCCTCCCATGTAGTAAAGCTCTTGGACTTGCTGGAGGAGTATGCGCCCTTGACCAGCCTTACTACTCCACCGGACTTCGCTATGCGCTGCAGGTCCGATTCCGTGCGCTTCAGGTATGCCTGCAGGCATATGCCCACACCTCCCTGCTGAACCTCTGACAGGTACATCTTAATGGTGCTGTCGACCGTAGGTTCTCCCTCCATATCAAGCCACACGAATACCGAGGATAGCCTCGCGTCCTTTACAAGCTTTGAGTAATTGCTCATCGCTTCCTGTTCGGATATGGAAAGCCCTAGCTGAGTTGGCTTCACAGATATGTCTGCGTTTATTCCGTAATTCTTTATGTAGCGTATCAGGCGTACATATGTGTCAACTGTCGCATCGACCATTTCCTGCTTTGTTATTTCTTCCCCTAGGTAGTTTATTATCGTCCTTATGCCCAGCGCGTTAAAATGCTTTGAGCTTTTTATGGCATCTTCCATCCTCGTGCCGGATATCCAGCGCGACGCGAATATATGCTCTACGATATCGTTAAAATCCATTTGAAACACTGGCTTTTAAAAGCACTTTAATTGTTGAGAAAAGTTAGTTATATTTTACTGCTCGCCGTAAATGTACCTCTTTCCCCTCAATGCGGATGCTATGGCCGCTATGAAAGACATTATAGCCCCAGTATATAGCACCAGAGCCAGGCCGTCATGGAATGGCTTTGATATAAGCGTTGGGAAGAATATCTTGCCTATCACGTAGCTTTGGTTTGCAGCTGGAAGCGATGCCAGCACTGTTGGGTTTATGAGTGATTTCATAGGGTTGTAGCCGAGAAGCCCGGCGAAAAGTGCAGATGTTGGAGGAAGGTGCGATACCCTTGTCGCTTCTGAAATTGGGACATGCTGGGCCACCAGCCCGTTATAGAGCGATGGGCCTAGATGCACTGAAAGACCCACGACGAGAAGCGTGAAGAATATGGCTATGCTGAATATCAGCGATATGTTGGTGAATGTGGCCCTCATGCCCGATGCTCCGCCGCGCTGCTCCGGAGGTACTGAATTCATTATCGCAGTAGTATTGGGCGCGGCGAACAGCCCCTGGCCCACGCCGATTATGAATATTATTACCGCGAAATAGGCATACTTGAATTCCGCAGGAATGAAAGCCAGCATTATGAAGCCTAACCCGTTTATTGTCATTCCCAGTGTTGAGAATAGCCTTGCACCGTATCTGTCGGAAAGATATCCAGATATCGGGCCGAATATCAGGAATCCGAAAAGCAGAGGCAGTATCAATATCGCTGCCCTGAATGGCGTCTGCGAGAACGCGACGCCGTGAAGGGGAAGCCATATGGCTTGCAGCCATATTATTATCATAAACTGAAGGCCGCCTCTTGCTATGCCTGCCAGAAGCAGGCTCAGGTTCCCGAAAGCGAAAGCCCTTATCTTGAATAGCGCAAGCTTGAACATTGGATACTTTGCCCTTAACTCTATTATTCCGAATAGGGCTAACATAAGTATTCCGGCAATCATACCGCCCATTACGTAAGGGCTCTGCCAGCCCATGGTATTAGTTCCGTAAGGCAGAAGGCCATATGTCAAAGCCAGGAGTATGAGCGTAAGGCCAACAGTAAAGCTTACGTTGCCGACTATGTCGAACTTCTGGCCCCTCTTTATCGTAGCGAGCTCGTGCAGGCCCAAGTAAGCCCATATTGTACCTACGATCCCTATAGGGACATTGACAAGGAATATCAGGTGCCAGTCAAAGCTTGAAAGTATGCCGCCGAGTATTAGGCCTAGTATGCCTCCGCCTACTCCGGCAATCTGGTTGAAGCCTATCGCTTTTCCCCTTTCGTTTGAAGGGAACGCATCAGTCAGTATGGCTACACTGTTTGCGAAAAGGAAGGCTCCGCCCACCGCTTGAACGAGCCTTAGCAGCACGAGTGACAATGCCCCGTTGACCCCGGTTATGTACAATGAGGATATGTAAAGCCCTATCGAGCCCACGGTGAAAATCGCGAAGCCCATGTTGTACAGCTTTACCCTTCCGTACATGTCTGATAGCCTGCCTATGGTTACGACTATCACTCCGGAAACCAGCATGTAGCCTAGAAGCAGCCAGAGCAGAAGAGCTATGTTGCTCGCTATCAGTGGATTGACAGA
>JAKAUR010000010.1 GCA_021827665.1 Microcaldota archaeon | reverse complement strand
TTCCGATCTAAAACCGCAAGCACCGACGCATTCTCTATGCTTTTGACCGAAGGCTCCATTTTGTCAAGGCCTTCGAAGAACGGAGGAAGCCTTATGTAAGTGCTTGAGTCTTCCCATTCGTATACTTTTCTCTTCGGGCTCTCGAGCTTGTTCCAGTAGGGATTGACATCATAGATGTTGGCCCCGTATTCCTTGTTGAACATGTCTACGCGTATGGCTTTGTGCACAGTCTCGGCTATTTCCTTGTTGCTCGGCCATATGTCTTTCAGGAAGACTGGCTTGCCATCGGACCCGTTTCCCAGCGGCTCCTTGGTCAAGTCCCTCATTACGGTCCCTGCTATTCCGAATGCTATCAGCAGCGGCGGGGACATTAGATAGTTGGCACGCACGTCGCGGTGAATCCTGGCCTCGAAGTTCCTGTTGCCTGAAAGAACCGAAGCCACGGCTATATTATTCTTGTTTATCGCGTCGCTCTGCCCTTCTATCAACGGCCCGCTGTTACCTATGCATGTTATGCAGCCGTATCCTACGAGTTCGTAGCCCAACTTTTCCAGTGGCTCCATCAGATTGGCTGCCTTCATGTATTCGGTAACAACCCTTGATCCTGGGCCGAAGCTCGTCTTGACCTTGCGCGTGTTGACCTTCAGACCCTTGGCCAGCGCGTTCCTTGCCAGAAGCCCTGCTGCTATCATTACCGAAGGATTGCTCGTGTTGGTGCAGCTTGTGATCGAGGATATGACAACGTCTCCGTCCGATATTATCTCTTCGTGCCCGTCCTTGTATTTTATCTTGGCGTGTTTTAGGCCGTCGTTGCTGACTACTGCATCCTTTATCGCGCCATTCTCAGGAACCTCGCTTTCCTCTGACCAGCGGGTGTAATCCTCCATGCTGATTTTTTCTTCTGCCTTTAGGCCTGCGTTTTCTTTCAGGAACAGCTTTGTAAATTCATCCTTTATCTCCTCCAATGGTATCTGCTGTTTTGGCTGGCTCGGACCAGAAACGCTCGGGATTATGGTTCCAAGACCTACGGTTATAACATCGCTGAATTCGACCTTCGAGTAGTCGATTCCGAAGGATTCCTGGGCCTCGTAGTATTTCCTCACCAGTTCTACCTGCTCATCGCTTCTTCCTGTGCTCTTCAGGTACCTGAGAGTTTCCTCGTCTGGAGGAAATATCGCTATAGTGGCACCGTATTCTGGGCACATGTTAGAAAGCGTGGCCCTGTCAGGCAGTGAAAGGTTCTTCAGTCCTTCCCCGAAAAATTCCACGAACATGCCTACGACCCCATAGTCCCTGAGTATTTTAGTTAGCGTTAGGGCAAAATCCGTAGCAGTTACGCCTTCGTTCAGGCTTCCGGTCAGCTTCACACCTACGACTTTCGGTGTCGAGAATGACACTGGCTGGCTCAGAAGTGCGGCCTCTGCCTCTATTCCACCTACACCGAAACCTACTACACCAAGGCCGTTTATCATCGTTGTGTGCGAATCTGTTCCTACCAAAGTATCTGGAAATGCAATATATTTACCGTCGGACTGCCTTAGAGTCACACATGTTGCCAGGTATTCAAGGTTCACCTGGTGGCATATGCCTGCAGAAGGAGGAAAAACCTTGAAATCCTTGAAGGCCGAGCTTGACCATTTCAGGAATTTGTATCTTTCAGAGTTCCTTTCTATCTCCTTCTCTTGGTTTATCGCCATTGACTGTATAGTATTGAACGAGTCAACCTGTACGGAATGGTCTATTATAAGGTCGACATTTATCGTTGGCTGTATTGTTTCTGGGGGCATGCCTTTGTCAACGACAAACTGCCTCATTGCGGCGAGATCCACTACAGCCGGAACCCCGGTAAAGTCCTGCATTAGTATTCTTGAAACTTTGAAGGGCACATCCCTGTCAGAAGGATTTTTTGCATTCCATTCCAGAAGCGCTTTGACGTCCTCCATGGTTATGCTCGTGTTGTCTACGTTTCTAAGTAGAGATTCCAGCACTACCCTTATCGAGAATGGAAGGCGCGATATGCTGCCTAAGTCGTTTTTCTGCAGGGCCGGAAGCGAATAATAGTTTACCTCCTTCCCAGAGTCAAGATTAAATTTAGCGACAAAAGATTCGTTCCCTTTAATATCCATTCAAACACCGATTTTTAATACCTGGGAAAATTTATAACGCATTGTATGATGTTGCTTTGATTTATCTCCAATATTTACTATGATATGGGAACCGAAAAGTGCTATTAAATTTGCCATCTATTAGTTATCGGTGTTCAAATGGCGGATAATGCAACCCCTACAATAATCAAGGGGCTCGAAGGTGTCTATTTTACAGAAACAAAAATATGCAAGGTAGACGGTTCCAAGGGCAGGCTTTGGTACAGGGGTTATTCTATAGAAAGCCTTGCAAAAAATTCGTCGTTTGAAGAGGTTTCATATTTGATACTCTATGGTTCACTCCCGAACGCTGAAGCTCTTTCCGTATTCACCAAGAAGCTCGTAGCTTACATGAGCTTGGACAGCGGAATAACCGGTCTTGTAAAAATGCTGAGCCAGAACATGCTGCCAATGGACGTGCTCAGGTCGGTCGTTTCTTCTCTCCCGGCGTTCGCTGCGAAAAAGGTATATCAGAGCGACGCCGAAGCGAAACTGGAGGAGAGCGCTGAGATAATAGGAAGGATATGCGGCATTGTGGCGTTTATGGGAAGGCTGAAGTCCGCAGGCGATTATGTAGCGCCAGACCAATCGCTAGGGGTTGCGCAGAACATACTATTCATGATGACAGGCAAAAAACCAGAGGACAAAGTAGCCAAGATGCTGGACGTCATGATGCTGCTTCATGCGGAGCACAGCTCCAACGCCTCCACGTTTTGCACAATCGTTGCGGGATCTACCCTAGCAGACATATACTCTGCAATAACCGCAGGCATATGCGCGTTGAAAGGCCCGTTGCACGGCGGAGCGGATGAAAAGGCCCTGGAGATGATGAAGGCCATCGGAAATCCTGACAACACTGAAAAATATATTGAAGACGCATTAGAGGGAAAGAAGAAGATAATGGGCTTCGGACACAGGGTTTACAAGGCCTACGACCCAAGGGCAAAAGTCATAAAGTCCTACCTGGAAGACATACAAAACGGCTCAACGATGGAGGTGCAGACGCTTACTGCCATAGCTCTACGCGCCGAAAAGATGATGGTTGAAAAGCTTGGGGAGACAAAAGGCATATGGCCCAACGTAGACTTCTTTTCAGGGCCCGTATATACATACATAGGCATACCGAAGGAGCTTTTTACTCCGCTCTTCGCGGCAAGCAGGTCCCCTGGGTGGTGTGCACACATGCTCGAATACTGGCAGGACAACAGGCTGATAAGGCCATTGGACTACTATAACGGGCAGCTAGACATACCTTACTTGCCTTTGGAACAGAGAAAATGATTGCCCGTTTGTGATGATACGAGGTATTTCTGACTCATGATGAGAAGAGAGTCTGCTGAAACGGCAACCATTTGCTTAAAGCTCGCTTGCTCCGGATATGTCCCTGAGTATGGCCTTGGTTTCTTCAGGGCCGGAAGTGGCTATGCTCTCCACACCAGCACGCTTGACGGCATAGTCGTTGCCGCCTTCGTATAGGGCATCGCCTATGAACAGCATTTCATCCTTCGAATATCCGAATATCTCGGTGATTTTGCTTATTGCATAAGCCTTGTCTATTCCTGCCTTTGTTATGTCTATGGAGGTGGTGCCACCCAGCCTTATCTCAAAACCCCTGAGCAGTTTGTCGAGCTGCAGCTTTATGGCAGTACGTTTTTTCTGGTCGGAATCCCATTCTGACTTGAGCTCAAGAGGAGCTTCCTGGCCCAAAGCGGAGAACGTTATCTGCGTTCCGCGGTCCTCTAGCTGGCTGCCGTAAACCTTCTCTGGATTCTTGAAGCCCGCAAGCTCGAGAGCCTTGGGAAAAGCAGAGTAGACGAGCTTCTTCTGTTCTTCCGAAAGGTCTTCGGAGTATACCTTGTACCATCCAGACTCGCCGAACCTGTAGAATGCAGTTGCGTTTGTAGGGAAGAGATAGAGCCTGAGAAGCTTTTCCGCTGGGCACTTCAGAGAACCTATAAGCTGCTTCTGAAACTGCGAGTAGAAGCCTCCGCCTACCACTGCCATGTCTTTTGCCGAGATGAGCTTGCATATTATTTCTGACATTTCTCCGTCAATTGCCGCTTTGCTCGGAGAAAGGGTCCCGTCAAGGTCCGTTATTACTATTTTTATCTTTGAGCGGTCCAAAAAATCAATCGCGTTGGTATATAAGTTGCTTGGGGTTGCCGGGATTTGAACCCGGACCAGCAGGTTACTTCATATTTAGTCTGCTTTCCAGATCATCATCATTGCCTTTTTGGGCTCATTTCAAGTTAAACATCTGGAGCCTGCTGCGCTGCCAAGTTACGCCACAACCCCGCGCATATTTGTTTTCTCGCAACGCCTATAAATGTTTTATGCTAACCATAAGTATGCGCACAGTTTACAAAAACAAGATAATAAGGCTGGAAACATTCAAGGACAAGGAGGAGAAAAAGGAGCGCTGCAGGATTGTCGAGAAAGACGTAGTGGTAATCCTGGCTTTTTTGGACGACGGAAGAATAATTATTGAAAAACATTACAGGGCGCCAATTGGAAAATGGATCCTTGAATTGCCTGCGGGCCACATAGAAAAAGGGGAGACGCCAGTCAAAGCAGCCAGGAAAGAGCTTTATGAAGAAACGGGATACAAAGCCAGAAGCATGAAGCTTCTTTACAAGGCATACGTATCTCCTGGACTGTTTACCACAATCTCTTATACCTATTTGGCGAGAGGGCTTACGAAACACGAAAAAACCGACAATGAAGAGATGATAGGTGTAAAGGAGATCAGATTTTCAGAGGCGTTGGCGATGATAAAGTCGAATAAAATAACCGACAGGAAAACGATATCCGGCATATTGTATTATAAGGAATTGAATCCCGATTAGGCGCTATGTTTTAAATCCTTTGGCAAAAAATAAGTATGCATAAAACTCCGACGTGATTGGTTGCTTTTCACCATAGAAATTTATAAGTTAGGCATAAACGTATGGGCATTTAATGTAGCGAAGGCGCTGGCAAACCCGTACCTCAACGTAGTTATGGCATACCTGGCCAAATCCTTCTTCATAGTGCTGCCAGTACTGGTAATATACCTTTTGCTCAAGAAGGACATGAACGTATACTCGTTCGTTGTTGCCGGCATACTGCTTTACGTCATATCCGATGCAATAAAGATAATAACCAAGGAGCCTAGGCCTTGCAACGTCCCATATTTAGTAGACACGCTGCACATAAACTACATAGCGTGCCAGAGTAGCTTTTCTTTCCCAAGCAACCATGCAGGAGTGCTTACGGGCCTGACAATATTTCTGAAAAATTACAAGTACGTAAGAGTATTATACGTAGTATGGCTGCTGCTCATACTGTTCGGAAGGATATACCTGGGGCTCCATTACCTTACTGACGTTATTGCAGGGGCAGCGCTCAGCATTGTAGTCGCTTACATTATATACAAGCATAAGGATTATATAAACAAGGCGCTAAATGCGATAGCGAAGAAGATATTGCCCCCATTGGCAATCGAAAAGTGATTATGTGGCAAAGGCTAATCCCAGCAGGAAACAGGTTTATGCAATAATAGGCATATTGATAGTAATAGTAGCGGCAGTGGCACTGTACGAAAATTCTGCAGGAAGCGCAGGCAAGGCAGACATAAAATTTGACAATGTTGCAGTAAGCAGCTCTTATCTTTCACAGCTGTATGATGTAGCCACAAACATGACGCTTGCAAGCAATATAGGGATTGGAAGCGCATCAGGCTACCCTGTTCCGTCGGGGACCAACGTGAGCCTCACCTCTAATGGTATGCCGGAAATGCTGTATATAGGCGCCGATTACTGCCCATATTGCGCAATAACAAGGTGGGGAATGATAATAGCACTTATGCGATTCGGAAACTTTTCCCAGCTTCATTACATGACTTCGAGCGCCACAGATTATGAACCCAACACCGCAACATTCACATTCTACAATTCGAGCTATTCTAGCAATTACATAAACTTTCAAGGAGTGGAGACCCTCACAAATACATACAAGCCCCTGCAGAACATGACAAACGAGGAAGGTATCATATTTTCAAGATTTGATGCAAACAACACCGCCCTGCCGGCCGATGAGAGGAATGCCATACCGTTCATAGACTTCGGAAACAAGACCATACAGATAGGCGCAGAGGCCGGCCCGGCGATAATAAACCCATATAACTGGAACCAGGTATTGTCATTCCTTCAGACAAATCCGAACAGCCAGGTAACACAGGCAGTAATAGGAGAAGCAAACGTCTTCACTGCACAGATATGCAACATTGAT
Organism: Microcaldota archaeon; assembly: GCA_021827665.1. Taxonomy (GTDB): domain Archaea; phylum Micrarchaeota; class Micrarchaeia; order Micrarchaeales; family Micrarchaeaceae; genus Micrarchaeum_A. The sequence goes on along the minus strand of JAKAUR010000010.1, from coordinate 32,243 downwards.
GGGAACAAGCCTGCAAACGTATGCAATCAGAGATTTGTTAAGACAATAAACGGGATAACTGGAGCTTAAAGGGCTGATTTCCCGTATTTGTATATTGCGTTGAGGCGCTTGGCCACTGACCTGTTGGAATCGATGACATTTTCTTTTTCTTCGGTGTCGTTGATGCTGTAGAGCTCGCTCGGCTTCTTTCCGTAGAAATGCACAAGCTTGTATCCGTCGCTTATTATCGAATAGGCCTTTGAATTGTAGGATAGCTTTGTCTTGTATATGCGCGCCGCATATTCGGAACGGCGGCGCAGCGCCGAAAGCAGCATTCCGTCCCAGCCTTCGCTTATGCCATTGTGCTCGCTTATAACAGGATTTCTCTTATATCTTTCATTAGAACCTGCCATTGAAAGCACCATGCCGTGCATGTCCATGAGGCTAGTGGGATCGCTTACGCTCCTGCGTTCCGAGACTGGCTTTCCGTTCTCGAATTTGGTTATGATAAGCGGAACGTTGTTAACCTCCTTGTAGGGGTATAGCGAATGGTAGAGCATGCCGTGTTCGCCGAAGAATTGCCCGTGGTCCGAGGTGACTATCACGTTGGCATCATCCAGCATGCCGTTGCTCCTGAGAATCTGTAGCGATTTGCCTATCTGCCTGTCCAGATACGAGAGTCTCCTCTTGTATCCTTCGTGAAACTTCCTTGTTATATCGCTGCTCATCTCAAGTATCCCGCTAAGGTATAGCCATTTGTCCTGTATTATGCTGCTGTCCCTTATCGGATAATTTTCATGTGCTTCTATGCAGTTTATGAACATGAACTGCGGCTTGTAGTTGTATTCCTTTTCAAGGTATCCCTTAAGCGCGTTGTTGGTATCGGTTGCGCCGCGGTCCATTTTGTATGTGCCGTCGGCTTTTGCCACGCCTGCGGCCATCTTGACACGAAGATTTAGATAGAGGCGGTTTAGCAGGGAATTTGGAATGAAACTGGAAAGGCTGAGCGCAGTCCTAAATAGGGCCTTGCGCATAGACTCTCCCTTTATGAACCCCGTAAGCAGCTTTGCCTTCTTCGGGTTGTACTTTATATTGGAGTTCATCCAGAGGTCGTACACCCTGTCAAAGCCTATTGCAAGGTTCGTATTGCTAGTGAGAAACGGATTGTTTGAAAAGAGCACTGAATAATAGCCCTTTTTGCGAAGCTTCAAAGCCAGCGTGGTAGCGCCATTAGGAAGAAACTTTATCTTTACTATCCACGGATCTATTGAGGAGTCTGAAAGGAAATTATGCGATGCTTCATTTATCTGCGATGGGAGCTTCGAAGTAAATATGGATGCGTGGGCTGGCGCGGTCCACGTTGCAGGCGATATGGCGTTCTCGAATTTTGTTCCGTGTGAGGAGAGATAGTTTATATTCTTCAGTGAAGGATTGCCGTACGCATCGCTAGACCTGAGCGTATCGAGAAGCAACACTATTATATTTTTGCTCTTGCCAAAGCTATCATGCCCTAACACGGGCTTTCCTGAGCCAGCCATTCGCCTCGGCTTTTAATTTGCAGAAACAGTATATAAATATTGATATGAAACCGTTTCACATCGATTCTATAGTTGGTTATGATGGACATATGCGTATTGAATCCATATTTTTATCCGTATTTTGGAGGCACGGAAAAGGTGCTGATGGAGATATATAGACGCCTCTCGAAAAGAAATAACATAACCGTGATAACCTCTTCTGTAGGCAGTGAACCTGGAGAAGAGACAATTGAAGTTATCAAAATATTAAGACTTAAAACCTCGCAGCGAGCCCTACCGCATATGCCCCTTCCTTTGGCTTCAATGGATGGGCTCAATGCCGCAATAGAAAAAACCGGCGCAGAGATATACCACGTAAACAACAGGTACCAATATTTCAAAAGCACAATAAGCACAATAAAGGAAAAGGCTTCTGGAAAGCTTGCTTTGACCATACACAACTCGCTGCCAAAGGGCATAGACCATATAACAGACTTTGGAGGCTTAGCTTATGACGTTTTTTGGGGTCGCAAGATAATGCACGATGCCGACGTAATAACCGCAGTATCGAAGAGCGCAATGGAAACAACCGTACCTATGGATTTCAGAAAAAAGTCGCATGTGATATTCAACGGCATAGACTACAAATTATTCATGCCAAACATGGAAAAGGGCAGGGTCGCAGGGATTAGGGCTTCGATGGGATTTGAAGACGGGGTTTTGCTTATATCAAACGGCAGGCTTACCACACAGAAGGGCCACATTTATCTGATACGTGCAGTTGCAGAATTGAACAGAATGGGAAAACCAGCCAACCTGTTCATAATAGGAAGGGGACCGATGGAAAACAAGCTCAATGCTTTGGCCAAGAAGCTAGGCATTCGAGGCAGAGTAAAAATATCGCACGGGATAAGCGAGCAGGATCTGCCATATTATTACAATGCAGCGGACATATTTGTGTTTCCTTCTCTTTATGAGCCTGCGGGAATGGCAATGCTGGAGGCATTGGCTTGCGGAACTCCGACAATTGCCACCAGAATTGGTGGCATACCAGAGGCTCTGCAGGATTACGGCGAGTATATTAAGATTAAGGATGTAAAAAGCATTACAGATGCGACCATAAAGGTGTCTTCAGACATGCAGCATTACAAAGATCTTGCTCTTGAATGCAGGAAGAATGTCATAGAGAAGGAGCATGACTGGGACGCCATAGCTAAAAAATATGAGGATGTGTTCGGACAGGCATTGAGGGCGTAGAATGGCCAATAAAAAGAAGAAAAGCTCCATTTGGTATACTATAACAAACGTCAACGAGCTGAATAGGGAGGAGTACCTCAAGCTAATAAGGAGGGTGGCACTTTTCGTTGGGCTCGGGTTCGTTGCGAGCTTCATAGTATTCTTCGTAATCGCCCTGCTCGGAGGCATAGGCAACGTAGTAAAAACGATGGAGAACGCCAATCCGTTTTATTATCTTCTCGCGTTTGCGGCCGTATTCGCGGGATACCTGCTCAGGTTCATAAAATGGCTTTACTACACCCGGCAGCTCAAGCTCAAGGTGCCGTTAAAGAAGAATTTCATAGTGTACCTGTCGCAGTACTCGATGAACATAACTCCTGGCAAGCTCGGCAGGGTTCTTGTTGCCTATACCCTGAGCAGGATAACCAACATAAAGACGTCCAACATACTGCCCGTAGTCACCATAGACATATTTACCGATTTTCTAGGTGTTGGGATACTCGCGCTCGTTTCCGCCATATATTTCGACCAGTTCGTAATTTACGTGCTGATAATAGACCTTGTCCTTATGCTTCCCTATCTTTTCATACTCAACGACTGGTTCTACAATTTCATGAAAAGGATTTTCAAGAAGAGAAGGTTCATAGAGACTTTCACGCTCTACGGCGACGAATATTTCGCCTCGCAGAGCGTTCTAAACAAGCCGAAGACGTATCTGGTCTCTCTCGCAGTGACAATACCAGCTGCGTTTCTGAATGCCATGGCGTTGTTCTTCGCGCTTCTTTCCATAGGGCTTGCTCCTCACGTGGTTGCGAGCGCGTTCATAGAGTCCTCGAGCAATGTTTTCGGCATGATAACTGGCATACCTGGCAACATAGGAGTCACTGATGCGTCGCTCGTAGCTTTGATAGGTACGATTTTCAAGACTAGTTTCGCCACCTCCTCGGCACTCACGATAATGACAAGGTTTGCGGCCCTGTGGTTCGGTGTGCTGCTTGGCGGAGCTACCCTTCTCTACAGCTTCAGATACTGGACCGAAAACCTGCCCAAAAAATTAAGGAGAGGCGCAAAGCGCACCAAAAAGAAAGTCAGAAAAGAATGAGGAGACGCTTACGCGTCCAAGTCTTCCGGCTCGTCAAGAGCGTCATCGAGGGATTCCTCTTCGTCCTTGCCCTTTGATCCGCCAAGAACCTGTATCTTTCCGAACTTGCCTGTCGAGAGCTGCGGCGTGCCGCGGAATTCGTTGACGTAGCAGTTTGAAAGCTCTACCTTGTCTCCGACTTTGACGGAGTTTATGTCATTTCCCCAGAGGGACATGTTTATAGTTCCGCTGTCATCCTTGAGCGTTATGTTCGCAACCATTAGTCTCTTGCCAAACTTGTTGACAACCTCCCTAGGTTCTTCCTTTTGTACTATCGTGGCTGTAATGTTAACGTTTCCTGTGCCTGCCTTTAGATCGCTTATCTTCATTAGAACACCTGAGTTTATGTTTATTTTTATAAAAAGCTTATTTAACCTTTGCCCCTGGTGCCGCTATTGTAGCCCATTCCCGCTTTTGCTCCAATAAGCTATAAAAAAGGCTTTCGGCATAAATACTGCGATAAAATGGCAGATGAAGAAGCACAGCACATGCACCCTTCCTTTGCAGGGGTAATAAGGCAGAAGGAAACGGTAAAGGCCAAGCTTGCTGGCATAAAGAACAAGATAGGGGTTTACAGCGCAAAAGGGGGAGTGGGAAAAACTACTGTGGCCGTGAACCTTGCAATTGCACTTGCAAAAATGGGAAAAAGCGTGGGTTTGCTCGATGCGGACATAGACTGCCCCAACGTGCCCATGTTCATGGGCATAGAGGACCGCATGGACATAAGCCATTTCCCGCTAAAACCGCTTGAGAGGCATGGGATAAAGGTGGCTTCCACTGCAATGATAGTGGATGATGCCAAAAAGCCCATAATCTGGAGGGGAGCGCTCATAGCCAAAATGCTCGGGGACTTTTTTGAGAATACGGACTGGGGACAGCTTGACTATCTTATAATAGACCTGCCTCCTGGAACGTCTGACGCGCCGCTTTCGATAATGCAGCTGCTTGACATGAAGGGCTTCGTTTTGGTCACCACGCCTGCAAGGATTGCTGCGATAAATTCGGTGCGTTCGGGGCTAATGGCAAAAAGGCTTGGCAAAGCGGTTTTGGGGGTTGTGGAGAACATGTCGGAAGGCTCAATGGAGCAGGCCGAGTACGTGGCCAAGGCCCTTGATACCGAGGCAATAGGAAAAATAAGCTTCAGCAAGAAGATATCCAAGCTTGAAGATGAAGGAAAGATACCCGTTTTGGAGGATAATGATGTATTCGCCGAGTTCAAAGCGATTGCCGAACGCATAGCCTGAAAGGAATAAGTATTTCGGTTTGCATTACATATTAGAGCTCCATGCTTAAGGACGCAATTCTTTGGGAAGCCGCTGATGGCAAGGTCAGATGCAACGCGTGCGCGAGAAGATGCGTGATTCCGGAAGGAGGTCACGGCTTTTGCTACGTGAGGAAGAATCTGAACGGAAAGCTTTTCCTTGCGAATTACGGAGTTCTTGACGCAATACAGATAGACCCGATAGAGAAAAAGCCGTTCAACCACTTCATGCCAGGCACAACTGTTTTGGGAGTGGGAACTTCGTCGTGTAATTTCGGGTGCCTTTTCTGCCAGAACCACAACATATCGAAAGAGAAGGAGATAGAAGGAACGTATGTCGGGCCGGAGGAGCTGGTGGATTTGGCAAGGCGCAATGGCGCAGACGGCATAGCATTTACGTACAACGAGCCGACGATATTCATAGAATACGTACTTGACGTTGCTAAAATCGCACACGAGGCCGGATTATACACCGTATTCGTGAGCAATGGCTACATGACCAAGGAGGCCGTTGAGCTAATGAAGGGCAAAATAGACGCTGTTGTTGTAGATTTCAAGGGCAGCGGTGAAAGGGTATTTACCAACAAGTATATGGCGGTTTACTCGCCGGAACCTATAAAGGAAGCGCTGATAGAGCTAAAGAATGCGGGAATCCACATCGAGATAACCGATTTGATAATACCGGAGGTTGGGGATGACGAGAATGCCTGCATGGAGCTGTGCTCATGGATAGCCGCTAACCTTGGATACGATGTACCTGTGCATTTTACTCGGTTCCACCCTGATTACAAAATGGATTACTTGAACAGCACGCCGCTATCAACGCTTGAAAAGCATTATGAAATAGCTAAGAAGGCAGGATTGAAATACGTTTACATAGGCAACGTCCCGGGAAACCCCAGGGAGAGCACTTTCTGCCCTTCCTGCGGCCGGATGGTCATAGAAAGGCTAGGTTTCGACATATTGGACAACAAACTGTCCAAAGGCAATAAATGTCCATACTGCGGAGAAGAGATAAAGATTACCGGCGGAATGCCGAAAAGAATAAGACGAGGGAGCATAAGAAGCCTTTACTGAACATTTTTCATTGGTAGGTATATCCCAGCTTTATCGCCTTCCTTACCGAAAGCTTGTACGATACCGCGCCTATTATCACTACCACTGCTATGACTATGAAAAATCCTATGCCCAAGTCGTGCAGGTTGTGGATTTTCAGCGGAGTTATGATACCATATTGAAGTATATTCGGAAATATTTCCACCAGGATTCCGGCGACCATAAAGGTAATTCCGCCGTACAGCAGCACGTCTGAGCTTATGCTCCTGGCAAGAAAGGCTATGCCCTTCTTCGTAAGCTTCTTTACCTTCGTTATCCATTTCCCGAAAGCTGCGCCGAATATGATCTGCATCGTCATCGTGCCAAGGCCGAAAAGCGCCCCTGGAACCCACCCAAGCCACGGGCTAGGCATGGACGGCGAAAGAACCGTGTAGATTATGAGCGCGAAGGCCCCGAACCCGAAACCGGCTATCAAGCCGTGGAGGAAGGCCATCTTGGAGGGGACCTTCTTGAGCCCTATGCCCTCATCGTCTGAATCCAACGGATTCTTTTTGTGCTCGAATTCGAGCTCCTGGTCGTGGCTTTTCGGCTTGTGGAGGTGCACCATGACGCCAAGCTTTTCCTCAATCCAGTGCCAGTGCAGGTACACTCCCTTCTCCTTTATGTAGAGCCCTGCAATCAGCATTGCAAGCCCGACAAAAATGTAGGTTATTCCAAAAATCAAAGATGTGGTGAGTATTCCGACCAGCGCGAAGTATGCCAGTTCGGAAACCAGGGCGCGCTGCAGCGTAAACCCTGAAGAGAATATCATGCCGGCTTTCATGCCTTCCTTGCTGCTATAGCTCCCAACAGCATAGGAAAACGTTATGGGCCACGTGTGCTCATCCGGAGTTATCCCGTGAATTATCCCCAATAGGTATGAGAGTATGATCGCGGTTATAAAACCCACATTAGTAGGATTGAAAAGATTAAGGTTAATCATGCTCTCATTTATAAAGGTTAAAGCAAAATCCTGAAATATTGTTATTACGCTTCGTTTTATTAATACTTTTCTGCATTTACATTTTACAGCGGTGATAGGATAAAGATTAGCAAATGGATATTTTTGTTGTTTGCCTTTGTGGCCCTGGTCGACAGCTTCTATCTCAGCGTGGAGCATTTTTATCCAGGAGTGCTGGCGTGCCCGAACGCAGGGATAATAGACTGCGCTACGGTCCTTACTAGCGGCTATTCGAGCATATTCGGAATTCCGATAGCGTTTCTGGGATTCGCATGGTCAGTTGTGCTGCTCTACATATTCGCCAGCAGGAACGGGACAAGCTCGTTCTTGGCTCCCATATGGTACATGATAGGAATTCTTGCAGTTATATATTCCTTCAGCGCACAGTACCTGATTGGAAAGATATGCATATACTGCACGACATTAGATATATCCATAATAATATTGGTGTTGATTGGCATATTTGCCCTGAAACTGCACGATAGAAAATAGGTTGTTTTGTGCCAGAAAAACGAAAGAAGCACTTTTACATAAGGGATCCCGTGTCCGGGGATTTGCAGATTGACGATGCTGTGGCAAAAATAATAGAGGCGCCGGAATTTCAGAGGCTCAGGTACGTCAAACAGCTGGGATTCTCTTATCTCGTATTCCCTGGGGCGCACCACACCAGGTTTGAGCATTCGCTAGGGACGTGGAACGTGACCAAAGACATTTCTTCAAGGGTCTTAGGCTCGGAGGACAAGGAGCTTTGCGTGGCAGGGCTGCTGCACGACATAGGGCACATGCCGCTGTCCCACGAATCTGAAAGACCACTATACCCATACGTAAGAATGATGCATGAAGAAGTAGGAAAACGCATATTGGAGGAAAGCAGCATGCTAGACGCAGTAGGAGATCAAGGGATGTCAAAAAAGAGGATATTGAGGTATTTTGACGGGATAGGCAAGGGCAAGATAGTCACCGGGCCGCTGGGAAGCGACAGGGTGGATTACCTGATACGCGACGCGTACTACACCGGAGTTGCTTACGGAATGATAGACTATTACAGGATCAGAAACCTGCTTACGCTTTATATGGATGAGCCAGCAGCGTACGCGAGCGGCGTTGACGCTGTTGAATCGTTTTTCATAGCAAGATATTACATGTATTCTTCCGTGTATCTTCACCATGCGGTGCTCACGGCCAACGCAATGTACAGGAAGGCGCTTATGATTGCTTTGGAGTCGGGAGATTTGGATCCCTACGCATTCATGTACTACAATGACCAGAAGGCAATGGCGGAACTGGAAAACATTGAAGGCTCGTCAACACTCATAGGAAAGGTCCTAAACAGAAAGCTGTTCAAGAGAGCTTATTACAATCCCAACCTGCGCAGCGATATCACTGAGAAAGAGCTTGAAGAAGTGGCCCAAAAGGCAGGGCTTGATGACACAGAATACGTTGCGGAGATACACCACCTTAAGGGAAACGAGGACAGGATAAGGGTATTGTCCAAGGATAAGAGAGAGGTCGGGAATCTCAATGACATTTCTGACATATTCAAAATACTGACGGAAGTGTTGCAGAAGCGCAGGATTGCCATAGTGGCATGCGACCAGAAGCATTCCAAGAAGCTTGGGGCAATGATAGAAAAAGCTTTATAATATGTAAACAAAAAGAGGATGCGTCATTTGTGGGCCCATAGCTCAGTTTGGTAGAGCGGCTGGCTCTTAACCAGTAGGTCGAGGGTCCAAATCCCTCTGGGCCCGCTCATTGTCACACCTGCATGCCTTTGCTGAGGCGCATGGTCGGATTCTCCTTGGCCATTATCGTGAATTTCTCGCTAAAGTTGTCCGAATTGCTTGTTATTATTATCTCGCTTGGAATCATGAACAGCCTTGGGTCTATCCTGTCGCTTTCCTGTCTAAGCGCATATACGAGCTCGCTATTGTACGATTTTGAATTAAACACTTCTAGCATGGATAGCGGATTTTTTACGACATAGGGGCCAAGCGGGACGTTACCGTTTTCTGCGACGCAATCAATCATGAATACCTTCCCAAACATTCGTTCGTCAGAGCAGAAACCGACGTTAATCCCACTTACAAATCTCCTGTTAGCATATATAGGAATCTCGGCAATGCTTCTGTCAAGCTTTCTGAGGAGCGATTTTACGGAAGAGCCGTCTTCCGAAATATAGAATCCAACCTTTTCGTCTATGTCCATTTTTATCTGGACCGCGCTTTTGATGTATGTGGTCGTCCAATCACAGATTACTAATGAACGGCAGATATAAAAATTTTGTGCTGTTACGGCTGCATCCAGTCTATCTCGTAATATTCGTATTCGCTGCTCGGCAGCTCTATTTTTTTAACCTTGTAATAGGTAACTGCAGTTTCCCTGTCGGCTATAGCTATTATCAGCTCCATGTGTTCGCTGTTTGCCTCGTTTATCATTGCCGAGAGCTCGCTTCCACCTATATATTCGTTCTCCCCGAGCGATAGCATGCCGAAGTGCGGTGCGTCTTTTCCCGGAATCTCTATGCCGTCGTGCTTTCTGTGGTAGAGTATGAAATCCATGTTCACCTTTTTCTGCCTTGTTTTGCCCGGTATTCCGAGTATGAAGGTTTTCTTCACCGAGTGTGCAACCCTTATGACCCTTGCCCATTCCGATGTCAGGAGTTTAGAATCTCTCGGAAATACGTGCAGCACGTGTTTCGAATGTATCCATGACGGATCGTCTTTTATGGGCTTTGCGCCTGGGAAATAGACTCTGAAATGCGTGCCGAACTTGAATCCAGACTTTATCACATACCCCTTGGACCTCCAATCCTTGTAGACCTCGTAGAGCTTTTGCGCGTCAGGCCTGACCTTTGAAGCTATCCTCAATATTTCGTTGAATGAATAGCCTTCTATTTTCAGTGAGCCTGATTCTACAAGGAACAGCGTCTCGTAGAGGTCGAACTTGTTCAGCGTTCCATGGTTGCTTAGCTTGTACGTCCCGTACTGGCCGAACCAGTACTGCTCGTATATCTGCTTTCCCATTTCGGGATCGTCGACGACGGAGGTAAGGTCATCCTCGAAGAATACGCCACCCATTGAGTATTTTGATATGTTTATCGAAGAAGATGGATATCTCTTAATCTGCATTTGTGCATTCTTTGTAGCCACGTGCTCCTCCTTCGGATTCCTAATCATCAGCCCGCGGTCGCGCCAGTCCTTGTACGTGAAATACCTGGCCATGAACTTCTTGTTTTTTGAAAAATATGAAGCGAGGCCGTTGAAGGTTATCTCTTCGCCGGAATCTGATGACTTGCACACCGCCTTCCTGACGTCCAATACGTAAAGGGCCTCTTCCGGTTCCAGCTTCAGCATTCCGTTAGACATAGTACCTATGTTCCCAGATCTTAGCGTGTCTATTGTCGACTGGTCCTTGCAATATATTGCCCTCTTGTGCTTGTCATAAATTATTTCCAATGCCAAATTCACACCATTCTTATTTGTTTGAGATATTCGGTTTCTATTTCACTGAGTTTTGCAGGCATTATGAGCGTAGCCATTCTATAATCGGCATCCGTGCCTATGTCTGCTATTTTTTTGAATATGATCCTTTGGTTTTCCGTGCCAACGTCGCACAGCGCCATTATTTCCCTGTCTTTGCCGAAGATGCCGAGCTTGTAATGCTCCTCGGCCTTTGACATTATTGCTATTGCTTCCTCAATCCTTATAGACATGCCCTTTTCGTTGTCGTAGTCAAGCAAAATCATGCTGTGCCTGTTCCCCGAAACGTTTGCCGATACGGTTTCGTAGAAGGAAACCGGCTTATAATGTTCGGACCACCTCGGTACAGTGCATGTTGGGCCGAACCTGTAGAAATCCAGGCCGCTCTCTGCTATCGCCACCGAAAATATGCTAGTGGAATGTATCACTTTGAAGCCCACATGCTGTTTTCCCGCTTCCACCAGTATGGTCTTGTGCGTCGTGGCAAGCATAGGGTCTCCGTTAGTTATTATTGAAACGTTCTGCAGCTTAGCCTCTGATATTATTTTTGACACTCCTTCCTCAAGTTCGCTCCTCCCGGCGCGCCTTATCTTCCTTTTCGATATAGATTCGATAAATTCCAACTTTTTTGAATCTACGGATGCAGTGTATCCGTCGAGAATTAGAATTTCAGAATCCTTTATGGCTTCTATCCCTGCCTGCGTTATGTCGCGTTCGCCTACTCCCAGTCCTATCAGATAAAGCATATTACCACTATATTGACCAATACTTTTTATTCTTTATGAATTGCTTTTGCGCTTCTATCAAATCTATGTAAAAGAGCTTGTCCTCGCGTCTCAGCATCATCAGGGCTCTTGCCGCAGCCCGCGGACCTATGCCATAGGTTGCAAGGGCTGCGGCTGCCTTCCATCCGTATGAAGAGAACAGGTCCGCTTCGGCCATTGCTTCGTCAAGCTTTTTCTTTTCGGACCTTTCAAGCTTTATGCCTTTCTTCCTTTTGTCCACTATCGATTTTAGATCGTCTTTGTACACTGCAATCATTGGACTAGAACAGTTTGGGCATACTATTTTTTGCTTCTCCTTGAGATCTGATATTTTTTCGGCGAAATAGAAACCACAGTATGTGCACAACAGCTTTATGCTTTTTGATGTAGTATATTCCACAAAAGAATTGAGAAGTTCATTGCTGGGCGTCAGCGGCATTATGAGCTCCTTAGTGTAGTACGCGGAATCCATTATGGCTTTCGTCATTTTGGTTATTGTATCAACTTCAAATAGCCTAGGACGCAATTCGTTTTTCCTGAGCGACTTCGTGAATGAGGACAGACCTTCGATATCGAAGTAGTTTTGCATCAGCTCCCTTCTTGCCTCTTTGTATACAGGGCTGTCCCTGAAAATTGATACCAGCCTGCGAGTAAGGGATTTTGAAACTTTGGCTTCCCTGTCTATTATTCCAAACATTTTAGCCACGTAGACAAAATGATAAGAAAAGATTTCTGATTTTTCCAGGAATTCGTCTATTGTTTCAGCTATGGAATCAGGGTTTATCGATCGCAAAAGCTCTTCGATGTCAACTTTCTGGTTCAGCTCTATGAAGATCATGTAAGGAGATGAGCGTATGTTTATGCTCCTTCCAAAGCGTATGCTTAGCAGATGGCCCATTATTCTGGAGAGAGCCTCGTTCCCCAAGGTCCCTAAGAAGGTGTATATTGCTATGTATTCCGGGTGTTTTTCTATTATGAATGATCTGCTGTTCAAAGAGTATTCGGAGCATTCGTTGGAAAATTCGCGTATCCTCTTTTCAGACGGTTCGTCGTTTACGTTGTATTCGTTTATCGATGATGGGGTGCTTATTATCGAAGATACGCGCACAGCCACCTCCCTGCTTACCGGTATATCCTCCCCAGACCAGTCCGGGACCGCGCCTTCTATGTCGGTTGAGGGCTCCGCATATATTATGTCGTCTCCTATGCTTATCACCTTCCACGGTAGCCCTTTCGTTATGAATATCATGCCCTCTTCAAGCTTGCTTGCCACGAACCTCTCGTCCAGGCTTGACACTATCTTGCTTGTTGCTATGTTCTTTACCATATAGCGTTTAGTGTCTGGTATGACGCTCAAGTGCTCATAATAGTACATTCTTGTGGACTTGCCCGCGCTTATCGTATTGCCGTCGAAGCCGAGCAGGCGCTGCTTGGACATGAAATCAAGGAGGTAGGATAATTCATCCTTGGTTATCCCTCCATATACGTAAGACCTGTTTATCATTCCCAGCAGGTTTTCGAACCTGATAGCGCCCTTGTCCAGCGCTATCCCGCATACCTGGTTGGCAAGGACGTCCAGGGAGCCGAACTGGCACGAGTAGTTTTCTATTATGCTGTCTGCAGCATTCATTGCCACCGCTGTCGACTCTATGGCATCCATTATTCCTGTGGCAAGTATTTTGCCCACAGGCTTGCCGTGCGACGTATGACCGCTCCTGCCAACGCGCTGTATCAGCCTAAGAGCCTGCCTTGGCGAGCCATATTGTATGACCTTGTTTATTGTTCCGATGTCTATGCCAAGCTCAAGGGAGCTGGTTGCCAGAAGCCCTTTTATCTCGCCGTTCTTGAAATCTGATTCCATTTTTATTCTTTCGGATTTTTCTATGGAGCTATGGTGAACCCCTATGCCGCCGAAAGGCTTTATTTTCTGCATGTATATTAGCCTGTTCCCCAGCGCTTCTACTATCTGCCTTGTATTTGCGAATATCAGAGTAGAAGTCCCTGATTTTATCTCCTCGGATATTACCTCCAACCTTGCAGCAGATGCGGCGTCGAGACCGAATTTTTCCATTATATCCTTATTCGGATGCTTTATCTGATCTGGAAACAGCACTTTTATTTCTGTCTTCTTGGATTCCTCTGAGTTTATCACCTTGCACTGCCTTGAACCGCAAAGGAATTTGGATATAGTTTCAGTATTGCCGACCGTAGCACTGAGCCCAACGCGTATAAACCCTGGAGAAAGCTCCTCGAGCCTTTCCAACGCAAGCGACAACTGCGCTCCTCGCTTGTTGTAGTAGAGCTCGTGTATTTCGTCAACAATCACATATTTCAGGTTCTTCAGCGTAGGCCCAAGGTATTTCGTGGGCAGTATGCTTTGTAGTGTTTCTGGGGTGGTAATCATTATTGTAGGCGGTTTTCTTGTCTGCTTTGACTTTTCGCTGGTGCTCGTGTCTCCGTGTCTTACACCCATTGATACTCCGAATTCTGCGCAGATGCTTTCCAGCCTCAGCAGCATGTCCCTGTTGAGGGCGCGCAATGGTGTTATATAGAGCAATGCCATTCCTGCTCCAGTATGGTTTTTGACTATATCATTTAGCATGGGAAGAAATGCGGCCTCGGTCTTTCCAGAACCTGTAGGCGCAACTATCAGTGCGTTGGATTTACCTTCTATTACAGGGAATGCCAGCTTCTGTATTTTCGTGAATGACTCGTGGCTTTTTAAAAAATAGGAATATACGTCCATTTTGTTCTTACCTTTTTTTTTCCGATCTGAACTGCAAATAGAACCAGAAGGTTGCAATCGCAATGGTTACTACAACTATCACTATTATTATTGCTGGAGTAACCATCTCCACTTTCACGTTATTTGAATAGGACGAAGAGAACTTCGAGCTGAAGCCCGAATAGTTTATTTCCCCTGATACATTTCCGTAGGGAACGTCGGCGAACGTTATGGAGCCATTGACATTCAGGCGTTTTTGGAATACTGTGCCATTTTGGAAGTGCGCCTCTACTGTACCGCTTATAGGAGCGCCGAATATGTTACGTGCGTATACCGTAACGTTGTACACCGGTAATAAAATATCAATGTTCCCTGGAGCCAAAACGTCTACTGAGCTGTTTATCGGTGTGACATTGACTCTACCTATTTCAAAAGGCCCTATTTTGCCTGTGCCTTCAAGCATGAATAACGTAAGGTTTCTGTATGGTTTGTCGTCGAAATAAAATAATGACGGTTTAAGCTTATTCCCACTTTCTGATTTTACAACCAAGGTTTCCTTAAAGGCCGTGCCGAATATAGCAGTCAGGTTGACATTCCTCGTTGACAGTATTTGTATAGTACTGTTATCAGATACGTTACCCCACGAAATGAATACCTTTTCCGCAGTAGCGTTTATCTGCTGCGAAGTCTTCGATAATGATAGATGCGCCGTAGTATTTGAATTGTACCATCCAGAACCGGTTACGTTGCCGTATGACGTTGCGCCGCTTATCAAATATTGCTTTTCCCAGATTGCATTTATGTCTAATGGACTAGTTACTGTCGTGCCGATTTTTGAATTGGTACTTATATTCCCGAAACCGTAGAAGTGATAACGTGACCCTGGACCAGTGCTGATGTTCAGAGGCGATACGCTTATTGTAGCAGTAGTCCCGTTGTCGTACCATCCAGAACCGGTTACGTTGCCGTAGCTGCTTGAAACATTTACCAGGTATTGTGTCTGCCACAGTGCTGTTTCCGTAATATTAGAGTATATAGTTATTTTTGTGCTGTTTAAAATCCCAGTATACGAACCTGTTCCTGCGCCGCGCCACCCGACGAAATGCTCCCTTGTGTTGTTGCTCAGATAGACATATTTTGGTTCGGACAGGTTGAAATTTGCATATGGAGAGTATTGAGCATTCGCCCTATACCCGTAGTTTGAGATTACTTTAAGGTAGTAACCATACGACCACAAAGTAGTAAAGTTGGCTGGTGTTGGGAGGCCTGATCCCACTTCAAATACGTTTACATACGGTGCTACTTCCTTTACGCCGTAGTTGTTCCTTAGGTTGTGCAGACTTCCGGTGCCATAGCCGATGTATGAATATCCTGTTGAAACCTTTTCCGGAATACCGTTTTTGTATACCGTCAAGTTGGAAAACGTTACTGGTTCCATATATGTATTGTTGTTGTTGGAGTTTGCATATTCTCCGAATACTGTTGGAACATTCTGCCCGGAATTTGATGTGCCCAGGTTTACCGAGCCTATCAGTTCTGAGTTCAGATATATGTTCCATTCTCCATTGACATATTTGAATGAATACGTGTTAAAGGTGCCATTGGGCCCCACGCTGTCGTTAGGCCCTACGGACCCGTAAAAACTGTTCGAATTGTCTCCCGAAGGGAAATATTCCCAGAACCATGAAGGCTCGCCCTTTTTGACTATGACTTTTCCTGTACATTTAGTATTTGGCGAGCAGTTTGTTGGATAATATCCAGATTGGTTTGGGATCTCATATCCAACTTGTATGAAGGCGCCATTGTTGAGTATTTCGCCGACCCAGAAGCCGAAGGAACCGTATTGAAGCTGCTGTGGGTATACCGTTTCTATGCTTATTGAGGCGCCATTGTTGAACGAGTAGTTTTGGGATGACCTTACGCCGCTTTGGAACCAGTACTGAGCATTTGCAGTTCCAAGTAGCAGCAATATCGAAAGCAGCGCAACGGACAATAAGATTTCAAACCCTCTCATAATCAATACCTATTTCATTCAATTCCCTGAGTATGGGATCCCTTTCCTTTGCCGAAAGGCTTTTCCATTCGAGGACAGCGGTTTCCGGTCTGGGGCTAGACATTTCAAAAGCTTGTTTTAACATTTCTGTCTCGTTTGCGTAGTATCTTGGCATTATGTGTGCAAAGGCATAGCTCTTTTCAAGAGCAAGCTTTGTAAACTTGGAGGCATAGTGGTTTCCACCTATACCTACTGCTATGTGATTGGAGCTGTTGCCCATTTCTAAGGATTTTATTATAGATTTGGCAAGGGATTCGGCCATGCTAGTGCTTCTTACAACATCGGCGTTGCCGCCGACCTCCGCAAAAAATGATCTTTTATGTGTATGTGGCCCGTGGTGCGTCGCCTCATATGTTACTTCGACGCCATCTGTGTTTATCTTTGACATTTGTATTAGTGTATTAAGCATCTCTATTGGAGAGGCCATGCTTAGCCTGTTTGGTATTCCGCCGAGTTCTGCTTTCGATGACCAGTTACCTTCGGAATGGACCGTGAAAGAGCCTATGCTTTTGCTGCTTGAATGCTTGCTCATAAATATGGCTGGTTCCGATACGGATTCGGGAAGAACTGCGTTTATGAGTTCCGTTTGCACCTTTACCAGTCTGAACGGCATTTCCTGATTTTCGTATTCGTGTGCTATGTAATCATGCGAATTTCTTGAGACTGGGTCGATATCGTTATATATTATTGAAACCATAATTTACACAGATAGTAATAACCGATTCGTTTATTTAGCGTTTTTGATATGATCTCATGGGAAGGAAGTTTGCAAGATCCGTAGAAGATTTCACATGCTATAATTGCGGTTTTGAGGTAAAAGGCAATGGCTACACTGACCACTGCCCTAAATGCCTGTACGGGTTGCACGTAGATATAAAGCCCGGAGATAGAGAGTGCGAATGCAGGGGAAAAATGAAGCCCGTAAGCGCAATATCTGACAGGCATGGAACTTTTACTATAAGCTACGTCTGCCTCAAATGCGGGATGAAAAAAAGAGTAAAGGCTTCTCCAGAGGATTCTCCAGAAGCGCTAAGGGTTTTGAGTTCAAGGAACTAGAATTTTACAGAAAGCAAAACATATTTAGCATTGGCAACGCAAATCATATCAGGTAGATGTAATGCTTTACAACTACATCGCAGCAGTTCTTTTCGCCCTTCTCGGTATATTTATACCTGTATCATTCCTAATGACCGCGAAGATTTTGGGCAGGAGATACAAGCCAAACGATGTAAAGGATGCGCCTTACGAAAGCGGAGAAAAGACCGTGGGGAGCAGCAGGGACATAGACAGCGAGTACTTCCCGTTCATAATGCTTTTCCTGCCTTTCGAAGTCATAGCAATTCTGGCGCTCGTATGGTCGTATGCCTCAGGAATAATGAGCAAGTATTCCGGGCTTTATATGGTTCTTTTGCTCGTTTTTGCAACAGTTTTCTCAGTGATAGGATACAGGGTAATAGGTGACGGTAGTGGAGAATGATGCACCGTACAACGAGCAGGAATTTGAAAACGCAGAACAGGAGATGAACGAGCTCCTGCGGAATAGCCTTAAGGGTAAAGAAGTTCCTATAAACGCGATGTTTTTGAAGCTTGGCGATTTCGTAAAGGCACGCGCTGCCGGATTGGTGAAGTGGAGCATGGAGAAATCGCTTTGGCCATTGCAGTTCGGTCTGGCATGCTGCGCGATGGAGCTCATGGATTTCGGCGCAGTAAGGATAGATGCCGAGAGGAAAGGTTATCTGCTTTTCAGGGGAACCCCAAGACAATGCGACGTGATGATAGTTGCAGGCTGGGTAACCAAATCTATGGTTCCAAGAGTAAAAAGGCTTTATGAACAGATGTCGGAACCCAGATATGTGATAGCTTACGGAGAATGCGCAACTTCTGGAGGGCCTTGGTGGGAAAGCTATAATATAATAAAAGGCATAGACCAGGTTTTACCCGTTGACGTTTATGCCATAGGCTGCCCTCCAAAACCAGAGAACCTTTTCGGAGCGCTTATGCGCCTTCAGGACAAAATAGGTGGAAAAATTGACGGAGATACAGAAAGAAGCATTACTGACGACCCTAGAAGATATGAAAAGAAAGGGGTTTGATTACCTAAAGGGAATAACCGCGGTCGACTACAAAGACCACTTGGAGGTAGTATACATATTGTACAATACGGAGCAAAAAAAACAGGAGGTCGTCAACGTGAACCTTAAGGACGACGAATCCATACATACGGTGATGATGCTTTACAGGTCGGCGGATTGGCTGGAAAGGGAATTATCAGAGATGTTTGGAATAAAAATAATAGGAAGGGACGCACCGCGCCTGCTTTTGGAGAAATGGAACGGGACAGAAGCGCCGTTGAGAAAAAGCTTCGTTTGGGGCAACGAGGATTACAAGAGGCAGCAGCAATGAGCATAATGAGAATAAATGTAGGGCCGATACATCCGAGCACGCACGGTGTGCTTAGGCTTGTTGTGGATGTAGACGGAGACACAGTTGTCGACGTTAATACACACATAGGGTTTTTGCACAGAGGAATTGAAAAGCTCATGGAAACAAGAATGTACATGCAAAACCCCTCGTATACCGAAAAGATGGATTACGTTGCGCCTCTGGCGTGGGACGACCTTTACGTACATGCCGTTGAGATGGCGCAGGGAAAAGAGGTAAAGGAGGCAGCGCAGTATGCTAGGGTCATACTTAACGAATTTCAGCGCATCGCAAGCCATCTGCTATGGCTTGGGACCTGGTGCAACGACCTTGGTCAGATGTTCACGCTTTTCATGTGGACATTCAGGGAGAGGGCCGAGGTAATAAAGTTCCTCGAAGACATAGCGGGAAGCAGGATGTTTTATGTAAACATGAGGGTTGGCGGGCTTTGGAAACCGCTTCCGAAGGATTTTAAGGAAAGGGCTTACAGGCTGACCGATTACATAGAGGAGCACATAAGCCAGTATCCTGACGTTCTGGAAAAGAACCCTGTTTTCAGCGAGAGGGCGAAAGGAATCGGGAAGCTGAAGCTCGAGGACGCGATAAACATGGGGGCGTCAGGGCCTACATTGCGAGCATCCGGGTTCGAATACGACGTAAGAAAGGCAATGCCATACTACGTATATGACAAAGTCAAGTTCAATGTGCCTACAAGAAGCGAAGGCGACGCTTATGCGAGATACAAGGTAAGATTCGAGGAAATGAGGCAGAGCATATCCATAATAAGGCAGGCATTGGACAATTTCCCGTCGAACGAAGATGTAGTAGGGATGCCGATAAAGCTCATAGGCCCTCAGGCCAATCCAGAACCCATACTGCTAAGCCATGAACTCCCAAGGGGAGAAGGAATAATATACATGATCCCGGACAAGCAAAAACCGTACAGGATATATATGAGGTCGCCGACGTACATGAACCTCTCATTGCTCTCCCACCTGACCAAGGGGCACAAATTCGCAGACATATTCTCGATATTGGGGAGCCTGGACGTAATAATGGCCGAAATCGATAAATAGCACAATTCGGATTACAAAATCATAAAAGCTTTATTTGCAATGTTTAAACGAAAACTTGCGATTTACGATGTAAGTGGTTACAATGGAAGAAAACAATTTGGAGAAGCTGACCATGGATTACCAAAAGGTCGAAGAGCAGCTTCAGGCCCTTTCCATGCAAAGGGAGCAGTTTACCGCACAGAGGGACGAGCTGAGCCACGCTAAGGAACAGATAGAAGACTCTACAGGAAAGATATACTCTTCCGTTGGCGGTGCGATAATAGAGGCAACAAAGGAAGCTGCGCTTGAAGACATAAACGAAAAGAGCGAGCTGACGAACATGCGCCTCACGATGCTGAAGAAGCAAATAGATGAGCTGAAGAAGAGGGAGCAGGAGCTCAGGGAAAAAGTAATGTCGATGGTTAACGGCCAAAAGGGCAAATGAGCGGTTGCGTGAAGCTTGAAGAACTCGTAGAATTTCTTAGGAGAAATGCGGACAAAAGGGCAATGATAACGTTTCATTCCATAGGAGATATGGATTGCGTGTCGTCCGCTTTCGGGATTACGAAAATCCTGAAAAATTCGTCAATAAGGGCGCCAGATTTCGTATCTTCTAATGCCAGGTTCGCGGTTCAGCAGGCAGGCATTGAGATGCCGGAAATCGGCGACGGATTCGACGACAACGCAGAACTTATAGTGCTTGTCGACGTGAACAATTTCGAGGACTGCGGGCGCTTTGAAAAAAAGCTCAAGGGATCTTCCGCGCAGATGGTTGTGATAGACCACCATGCTTCTCCCGAAGCGGGCAAAGCATTGGTCTTCAACGACGAGAGTTATAATTCCACGGCAAGCATAGTATACGAACTGCTCAAAAGCTTCGGAATACTTCCGGACCAATCCACTTCTGAAATGCTGGCAATGGGCATATATTCAGATTCCGCGGAGTTCAGGAATGCGACCGCGAAGAGCTTCATACAGATAGGTGAATTGCTGAAAATCTCTGGTTTAGGGTTCCAGCAGCTGCTTGAGAAATTTTCGAAGATAGCGCCAGCCGAGGCAAGGGAAAGGACCGTTGATGAACTGTTCGATTCGGAAACAATGATTGTAGGAAACAGGCTCTTCGTAAGGGGCACCACGTCGGTTCATGCCGCGATAGCCGCAGACGATGCCATAAAGATAGGGGCGGATATAGCCCTTTTCTGTTCGGAATCGGAAAGCGAGATATCGTTTTCGGCAAGGTGCAGACCTACACTGGATACCGAGATGAACATCCACCTTGGTAGAATAATGAGGTCAATTTCGAGCACCATAGAAGGCACGGGCGGAGGCCATCCATGTGCTGCCGGGGCATACGGGCCAAAAAAAGAAGGGAGGGATGCATTCATAAAGGCTTTTCAGGATAAGATATTCGGGGAACATAAATGAAGATAGCCATAGTTTCGGACATGCACATAGGCTACGAGCGCTTTTATGACGACGCTTACGAGCAGGCTCGCGAGGCGCTCGCCGAAGCTTCGAAAATGGCCGATGCAATATTGCTTCCCGGAGATATATTCGATAAAAGGGCCCCGAAGCCGGAGGTCATTGCACAGGCGCTGAGCCTGTTCAGGGAGCTTAACGTGGCCGAATGGAAAACGAAGATAGAACGGTTCAAAGGACAGGGCAGGGCTTTTTCTTCTGCACCTATAGTGGCAATATCGGGGACGCACGAGAGGACAGCAGCAGGGAAGGAAAACCCCCTGGGGCTTCTCGCGCTTGCAGGGCTGCTCATAGACGCGAGCGAATCGCAGGTGGTGCTGGAGAAGGACGGTGAACGTGTTGCGATTTACGGACTGGGAGGATTGTCCGAGGAGAGAGTAGTAGACAAATTGAAAGAGCTGGATCCGAAGCCCGTGGAGGGAGCCTTCAACGTTTTTATGCTGCACCAGTCGATATACGAGATATTGCCGTTCGACAACTCGTTCATGCACTACGACGATCTGCCGAAAGGATTCGACCTGTACGTATGCGGCCACATACACAGCAAGGTGAAATCTACGGTGAATGGTAAACTTTTCCTGATACCGGGAAGCACAGTGCTTACGCAGCTTAAGGAGGGTGAGCAGGATAAGAAGGGATTCATACTTTTTGACACGCAGAAATACAGTTACGAATTCATTGAAATAGAAAGCAGGCCGTTTGTAGTTAAAAGGCTGGAATTTGAAAACGCCCCCATTGCCGAGGTAAGAAAAAAATGTGATGAAGCGATAGCCGAATGTGTCAGGACAAGCGAGAAAAAGCCAATAGTAAAGCTTTATCTGGAAGGCACGTTCGAGCTCGGAGGCTCTAGCGAGCTTGGCCTCAGGGCTTTAATAATGAAGCATGCAGGTGACGCGATTTTGGAGATGGATACTTCAGGGCTAAAGGAGCCAGAAATAGAAAAAAGCATAGAAGGCATAAGGGAAAACAGCATAGACAGCGTAGGGATAAAAGACATAGGAATGCAGCTGCTAAGGAACAGGCTTAAGGAGCTCGGCTTCAAGGACGCAATCAACGTCGAGGAGCTCTTCGAGATCCTATCTGATCAGAAAACTTCAAAAAAGGACAAAATAATAGAAAACGCACTGAAGTTCCTCGAAGAGGAACCCTGATTATTTGTGCTTTGGCGCCTGCGCCGAAATCCCGAGTATCTTGTTTACCTGGTCCTTGTTCTTAGGGTCTACCGTCTCGTTCAGGAATTCAAGGTGCCTGGCATTGCATTTGCGCTCCTTCTGGCGCTTAGAGGTCACTATGTTTACGTAGCCGTTCTGGCCCACGGAGGTTATGACCGCCATGCTGCCTGCATCCCTTCCGAATTTCTTTATGCACACTCTGCCTGGTTCAACCAACATTTGTATCACTTTGTAATCGATATGTGCTTATATTTGCCACTTAACCCTTTTAATTGTTAGCACGCTATCTCTCGCTTGCCTTAGCCGCCAGGCATATTATTTCTGCGCATTCCTGGGGGCCTATCTTTTCCGTGTTTATGACCATGTCAAATATCGACCTGTCGTTCAGATCTATCCCGTATATGCGCTTTATGCTCCTTATCTCGCTCTGGTCCTTTTCGGACACCAGATTTTTGGCATCGGATATTCCGATATTGTAAGCCTTTGCCCATCTGGACGAGCGCGTTTTTATGTCGGCATGAAGCCATATCCTGAGCGTAGCGTCCTCGACGAACCACGGCGCCAGCCAGGTGCTTAGGACGCACGAGCCTGCGGATGCCGCCTGCTTCCTTATTTCATCGTCAAAAGCCTTCACGAATTCGTCCGATGCGTTGTCCGTGAACTTTGCGACTTCCAGCTCGCTCTTTACATACTCCTTGTAGGATTTGTGTATGTGGGCTATTCCGAGCTTTTCCGAAACCAGCTCTGCGACCGTAGTCTTGCCGCTGGAGGTAAAACCGGATATGCATACCTTGATCATAGCGTCAGTGTGCTACGAGCTGCAGCACGTAGGACCTTTGCCTTATGCCTATGTCGTTGAGCTTCATGTCTCCCTGCTCTACCCTGCTCCTGAGCTTGACAACTTCGGCGGTGCATGAGGCGCAGAGCACCCCTCCGAACAGCCTGCTGTTGGTCCTCCTCGTCTTTGGGCCCTTCTGGGATATGCCGTTGAGCTCCTGCCCGCATATGGCGCAGTGGGGCATCATGTCCTTTCCGCGCTTGTAATGAGTTACCGTTCTCTTCGAACTTGTTACTCTCTGTACCTTTTTGAAACTATGAGACCTGTGCATTGGCTTTGGCAAATTAAACACCTTTTTAAAACAACAGCTTTGAGTAAAGGAAATTCTATTGAAAAACTATTTATGTGTTTGTACCTGATTCCGCGGCTTCTGCAGCAGCTATCGCCTGCCGCTCCAGCTTGGTTTTCTTTCTGTCGTACACCATTATTATTATCGACGTGGCTATGCCTATTACGAAAACGCACGCGAAGAACACGCCCAGATAGTTCAGCTTCATAGAGCCAAGGAATAGCACGTATTCGTTATCTATTGAATGGAAAGTAGTGGGAAGTATTAGATAATACAGCAGGAAGAACACAGGAAGTATGACGAGCATTGGCTTTATTGACGTCTTCATGTTTTCACTCATTAGCGGCATGAGCTCGCTCTGCTTCTTGGCAATCTCCTCCTTCGGCGCGTTGGCCTTCACAAGCTGGTTCAGCTCCTTTGACAGCACGTTCATGCGCTGCTGAAGCTCCCTCATCTTCTTCGGATTCCCGACCTTGCGCTGGGCGAGCGTTGAGAATGCCACGTAGGCCAGGCCTATGGCTATGAGTATTATCACCGTGCCCATTGGCATCAGCGCGTTAAGGGTTACTGCGGTCATGGTATTCGCTATTTTCTGTTATATCCTTTATGAAGCTCTTGAAGTCCGCTTTCGCGCCCTCTAGCTTCCCCTCCTTGTTGTGCAGTATGTAAACGGGTATGTCGTATGTCGACCCGTAAAGCGTCACTACAGAGAG
This sequence comes from Microcaldota archaeon, assembly GCA_021827665.1. Taxonomy (GTDB): domain Archaea; phylum Micrarchaeota; class Micrarchaeia; order Micrarchaeales; family Micrarchaeaceae; genus Micrarchaeum_A. Next base: position 8,065 of record JAKAUR010000010.1, on the reverse strand, counting down.
ATTTAAGTGGCGCTGGAGGTTCAGCACCTCCTCGTCATCGTTCTCCCTTTTCCTTACGGTGTCGGTCGAGCGGCGCTTTATCAGCTCCTCGGGACTGGCGTCGACATAAATTATGCCGCGTATGCTTCCCATATACTGCAAATCATTTATAGGCAGTCCAAATATAAATTTATTTCCTTTTTCGACCGTTGCGTGAGTGTCCACTATTACTGTGCCCTTCATTTTGGCTATCCTGCTGAACGCAGCCTTCCTCAGTTCCCTTATTTTCTCCGTGGGAAGATACCTGAGCCTATCCCTTGGTATGTTCTGCGACTTTACCTCCTCTGCCATCAGCGTGCCTATGTTTACAACTTCGAAGTTCCGGGTCTCGGAATTCACGCTGTTTATAAGCGTGGTTTTCCCTGCTCCCGGAGAACCAAGAACCAGTATTATTATGTTTTTGGGGTTGCGTTCCATCGGATGCACGTTTGTGTTTAGGATTTCGGATTTAAAATGTTTTGCATGAGACCAATGCAAGCCTAAAAAAGAAAAATAAGAGGGTGGGGGCGCTAGCCCGTCACCCCGTCACGTCTGATTATTCCATCTGTGGCATTCCCGGTGCGCCGCCCGAGCCCCCTGGGGACCTTCCCCTGGAGCTGATTATGTCGTCTATCCTGAGGACCATCTCAGCTGCCTCGCTCGCACTGTATATGGACTGCACCTTCATCTTTTCCGGCTCGAAAACTCCTGCCTTGCTCATGTCGCCTATTGCGTTCCTGTATACGTCCACGCCGTATATCCTGCCGTCCTTTGCCTTGTGCTTGCTCCTGAGCTGTACAAGCGTGTCTATGGCGTCTATTCCGGCGCTTTCCGCAAGGGTCTTAGGTATGCCTTCAAGGGCGTCTGCGAATTTCTGTATCGCTAGCTGCTCCCTGCCCCCTACCTGGCCCGAGTAGTTCCTTAGCCCGTCGGCTATGTCTATTTCTATGCTGCCTCCGCCGATGACGTACCTTCCGTCGTTTTCAATCGTGGCAGATACTGCGCCTATAACGTCGTTGAGCGAGCGCTCGGCCTCGTCTATTACCTGCTGCGTGCCTCCCCTGACGAATATCGTTACGCTCTTCGGGTCCTTGCACTTTTCTACAAAGACCATCTGCTCTCCGGCTATCTTGCGCTCTTCGGCTATGCCGGCGTGTCCCAGATCCTCCGAGTTGAGATCGTCCAGGCTAGTTATTATCTTGGCGCCGGTTGCCTTCGAGAGCTTTTCAATGTCGCTCTTCTTGACCCTCCTAACGGCCATTATCCCTGCCTTGGCTAGGTAATGCTGCGCCATGTCGTCTATTCCTTTCTGCGTCACAACGAAGTTTGCGCCGCTCTTCTTGACCTTTTCGACCATCTCCTTTAGCATGCGCTCTTCCTGCTGCAGATATGACTGTATCTGGTCCGGCGACGTTATTTCTATTTTGGCGTCCGTTTCGGTCTTCTCTATCTCCAAAGCCACGTCCAAAAGCGCTATCTTTGCATTCGTGAGCGACTTCGGCATTCCCGGATGCGCCACTTCTTTGTCTATAAGCACGCCGTTTATCAGTGCAGTGTCGGCTATGCTGCCTCCTGCCTTCTTCTCCACCTTTATGAAGTCGTGGTCTATGTGGTATTTGCCGTCCTGTGTCTTTTCCATGACCTGCTTTACCGCCTTTATGACCAGCTTGGATATCTGGGCCTTCGTGTTGTCGTCGCCTATGTTCTTTGAGCCCATTGATACCATTGCAATCTTCTGCAATGTCTGCTCGTCGCTTATCTCAACGCTCTTCGAGTACTTTGACAGTATTTCGGCGGCTTTTGACGCAGCCATCTTGTAGCCCTTTATTATTATCGTGGGATGTATGCCCTGCTCCAGAAGGTCTTCTGCGCCCTTGAGCAGCCCTCCTGCGGTTATTATTACGCTCGTAGTTCCGTCTCCGACTTCCCTGTCCTGCGTCTTAGCTACGTCGACCAGTATCTTTGCCACCGGGTGCTCTACGTTCATTTCCTCGAGTATCGTAGCGCCGTCGTTGGTTATGACTATGTCGCCAAGGTCGCTTACCAGCATCTTGTCCATGCCCTTCGGACCCAGAGTCGTTTTTACAGCGTTTGCAACAGCCACCGCCACGGCGATGTTCGTCCTTTGTGCGTCCCTGCCCAAAAGCCTGGATGCTCCTTCCGGGAGCAGCAATACCTGCTGTCCGCCTAGATTGTTTTCTGCCATGTTATCACTTTGTTTTTAGTGTTATTTTTTATCATTTATCGTATGTGTTTCCGGACCTTTGAAATACAAACAGATGTCCCAAAACATTTTACCTATATATGTATTCGTATATTGCCACGATTAAGTATTTATAGTTTGTGCTTGCCGGACTTGAAGCATAATGCATGCGCAAATGTGGTTAATTTTATCGTGAAAAGTGGGCTTTACCAAAAGGGTTTTAAATATAAAATCCCAATAGATTTCGTAATATTTTGCCAGTGCAAACACTCACGACCTGTGCTTGATATTTACAGTTGATTTGATGCCAGAGGACGACTACGGAGCGAAGGACATAGTAGTATTGAGCGGAACTATGGGCATAAGGAAAAGGCCCGCTATGTATATAGGTTCCACCGGAGCCCAGGGCTACAACCACCTGCTGTTCGAAATAATAGACAACGCAGTTGACGAGGCCCTGGCAGGGTACTGCAGGAACATAACGATAAAGCTTGAACAGGACAGCGACGGCTATGACATAGCTGAAGTCACAGACGACGGAAGAGGCATACCTGTGGACATAATGCCGAAGGAGAACAAGCCAGCTATAGAGGTCATTATGACATCCATACACGCTGGGGCTAAGTTCGATAACAAGGCTTACAAGGTTTCAGGAGGGCTGCACGGCGTAGGGCTTACCGTAGTCAACGCCCTTTCCGAGCGCACAGACGTTACTGTCAGGCGCAACGGGAACGTATACAGGGAAAGCTTCAGCAGGGGCACCCCTATATCCGGGCTCGAAGCCATAGGCAAGACCGGCGAATCCGGAACTACGGTAAGGTTCAAGCCGGATAAGCAGATATTTTCGGTAAACAAGTTCGACGTTACGGCCATATCGGAAAGGCTGCGCGATACCGCATACCTTAGCTCGGGCATAAGGATAAAGCTTACCGACGAAAGATTTGAAAAGCTCGAAGTGTCCGAATTCTATTCGGAGAATGGGATTGGTGACTTCATGGCCTATCTTTCAGAGGGAAAGAATGCGATAACAAAGCCTTTCATACTTAAGAAAGAGGAGGATGACGTCAAGATAGAGCTGGCGATAGAGTACACGCAGGGCTATGGTGAAGACCTTTACTCCTTCGTAAACAGGATAAAGACCCCGGAAGGAGGCACCCACGTAATAGGGTTCCGATCCGGGCTGTCCAGGGCCATAAGCGCTTACATACAAAAGAACCTCAAGAAGCAGCCCGCGCAGATAGAAGGAGAGGACATGCGCGAAGGCCTTATCGCGATAATTTCCGTTCTAATGCCGAACCCTGAGTTTGAAGGACAGACCAAGGAGAAGCTAGGCAATTCTTACATAAAGAGCCTTTTCGAGACTACGGTATATACGAAATTCTCAGAGTTTCTCGAGGAGAATCCCTCCGAAGCAGCTAAGATAGTTAACAAAGTAGTGAGCGCCGCGGAGGCCAGGGAAGCAGCCAGGAGAGCGAGGGAGCTTGCAAGGAAGAAGAGCGCTTTCGAGGGAACCGTGCTTCCCGGAAAACTGGCTGACTGTACCGAAACGGACCCGGAAAAATCTGAGATATTTATCGTAGAGGGAGACAGTGCAGCAGGATCCAGCAAACAAGGAAGGGACAGGTTTTACCAGGCAATACTGCCCCTAAGGGGAAAGATACTTAACGTCGAGAAAGCCACAGAAGACAGGATATTCAACAACGCAGAACTGCATTCGCTGGTTACTGCGCTTGGAACTGGCATAAAGGAGGGCTTCCAGCCCGACAAGCTCAGGTACGGCAAGATAATATTCCTGACTGATGCCGACGTGGACGGAAGCCACATAAAAACGCTGTTGCTCACGTTCTTCTACAAATATATGAAGCCGCTGATAGAAAGGGGGCATGTGTTCGCCGCACAGCCGCCCCTGTACAGGGTGAGCATTGGAAAGGAGGTATTGTACGCTTACAGCGACGCTGAACTGAACGCTATAATGAAGGAGCACAACGGCAAGGGAACGCTGCAGAGGTACAAGGGACTCGGAGAGATGAACCCGGAACAGCTATGGGAGACTACGATGAACCCCAAGAACAGGATACTCAAAAAGATAATGATAAGGGATGCCGAGCTGGCAAACTCCATATTTGACATATTGATGGGAATGGACGTTGAAAAGAGGAGGAACTTCCTGGAAGAGCATTCGACTGAGGTGTCATTCCTCGACGTGTGATATCGATGGCAGAGAATAACAACGCTTACGACAGCAGAAACCTCGAAGTGTCGATAGAAGGAGAAATGCAGAGCAGCTACATCGACTACGCGATGAGCGTCATAATAGGCAGGGCGCTCCCAGATGCAAGGGACGGGCTCAAGCCCGCTCAGAGAAGGATACTCTACGCAATGCACATGCTCAAGAACACGCATGAGCAGGCGACCAAGAAGAGCGCGAGGATTGTTGGAGAAGTCATAGGAAAATACCACCCGCACGGAGACGCCGCGGTTTATGAAACGCTCGTAAGGATGGCACAGGATTTCTCAATGAACCACATGCTGGTAGAGGGCCAGGGCAACATGGGTTCCATAGACGGCGACCCTGCTGCGGCGCAGAGGTACACCGAAGTTAGGCTTAGACGGCTTGCAGAGGAAATGCTTGAAGACCTGGACAAGAAGGCAGTGCCTTTCATACCGAATTTTGACAATACCGAGGAAGAGCCTTCGGTGCTGCCTTCCAAAGTGCCGAATCTGATGATAAACGGTTCTTCCGGAATAGCAGTCGGTGTTGCTACTAACATACTGCCGCACAACCTAGGAGAGGTTTGCGACGCAATAATGGCTTACATAGCAAATCCTGAGATAACGCCTGTTGATCTTATGGGCTACATAAAGGGCCCTGATTTCCCTACTGGAGGCATAGCGTTCATGAGCCCTGAGCTCAAGAGGTCCTACCTCACGGGCAGGGGCAGCGTAATACTGAGAGGAAAGGCCGAGATCGAAGAAGGGCACAGGCTAAGGCAGTTCGTCATAAGCGAGATACCTTACACTGTCAACAAAAGCACGCTAGTTGCCAAGATAGCCGAGCTCGGGAAGCAGAAGCTCATAGACGGCATGAGCACAATAAGGGACGAGAGCGACAAGAAGGGAATGCGCGTAGTGATTGAGCTCAAGCAGGATGCCAACCCAGATGTTGTGTTGAACCAGCTTTACAAGCACACGCAGATGCAGATAACTCTTCCGGTAATGAACATTGCGGTTATGGGGAACAGGCTGTTAACGCTCAACATACGCGATTTCATAAAGGTGTTCGTGGCGCACAGGATGGAGGTCATTCGCGCCAGGACCAGATACGACCTTGGCGTTGCCACAGACAGGCGCCACATAGTCGAGGGGCTTCTAATAGCGCTCAAGGACATTGACGGAGTCATATCGATAATAAAGGCAAGCTCTGACACGAGGGAGGCCAGGGAGACGCTCATGGGCAACTACAGCATAAGCGAGAAGCAGGCCAACGCGATACTCGACATGAAGCTGGCAAGGCTTACCAGGCTCGAGACCACCTCGCTTGAGGCCGAGAAGGCGGAGCTCGACAAGAGCATAAGCTACTACAACAGCGTACTGGAGAACGAATCTATGGTCTACGGGATAATAAAGGAGGAGACGCTTGCGTTAAAGGAGAAATACGGCATTCCACGCAGGACGGAGATAGTTGAGGACGAGGCCCTGAGCATAGAGAACGAGGACCTCATAAAGGACTATCCCTGCGTTGTGCTTATAACAAACAAGGGCTACATGAAAAGGCTCGACATGGACGCATACAAGAGCCAGGCAAGGGGAGGCAAGGGAGTCATAACAATGGAGCTGAAGGACGAGGATTTCGTCAGGCAGAGCCTGCAGTGCATGTCCAAGGACTTCCTGCTTGCCATAACCAACAAGGGAAGGGCATACTGGCTAAAGGCCTATGCAGTGCCTGAAGGAAGCAGGTACGGTTCCGGAAAAGCCGCAGCTAACATGTTCGCGCTTGGAAACGAAGAGAGGATAGAGAAGATAGTCAACACAAGGGAATTCGAAGGCAAGTACATAAACTTCGTCACGAGCTCCGGAATAATAAAGAGGAGCATGGCCTCGTTATACTCAAGGCCGCGCTCTACCGGAATAATAGCGCTTAGCATAAACGAAGGCGATTCACTGGCAGAGGTCTGCATATCCGACGGCTCTTCGGACATCTTCGTTGCAACGTCCAGCGGCAAGGCGATAAGGTTCAAGGAGACAGACGCCAGATCAGTTGGCAGGAATGCGACAGGGGTAAGGGCCATAAGGCTCAGGAAGGGCGACCGCGTGGTAAACGCAGTGGCCGTAAAAGACGATTCGCTTGTCGCGAGCGTGACCGCAAAGGGATATGGAAAGATAACGGAGATAGGAAAGTACAGGCTGCAGCACAGGGGAGGCAAGGGGATAATAAACCTGAAGGTGAACGAGAAGACAGGCAACGTGGTAAAGGCCCTCTCCTGCAGTATTGACGACAGCATAATATTGGTGAATTCTGCGGGGCTTTCCATACAGTTCAACGCTTCCGAGGTCAGGCAGAGCGGCAGGAGCGCCAGCGGAGTAAGATTGATGAGGCTGGAGGAGGGCACGGTAGTAGTAGACGCCCAGGCGGTAAAGAAGCAGGATGAAGCCGAAGCAGGCACGTCGGAACAAAGCCATGGCTGAACCGCTGAAACAAGAATAAGGATGCGTTCAGTCCCTTATGCCTTCCGGAGTCACTTTTATTACGCATTCGCCGTCCGGCATGCTGGGGCTGTCAACCAGCCTTACTATGCGCTTGTCCTCCTTGCTTTTTCTCAGGTAGAGCCTGGTGGTGGCAGCGTGCGCGAGTATGTTGCCGCCTATCGGGGTCGTAGGATCCCCGAACAGTATTCCGGGGTTGTCCATTACCTGGTTTGTTATGTAAACAGCCAATGAGTATTTGTCAGCAAGCGCCTGGAGCTTGTGTATGTGCACGTTGAGCTTCTGCTGCCTCTCGCCGAGTGCGCCCCTGCCTATGAATTCCGATCTGAAAAGAGACATCAGGGAGTCCACAACTATGAGCTTTATGTTCTTCTCAGGTATTATGCTGTCCGCCCTTTCTATCGTAAGTATCTGCTTTTCAGTAGTGGTTGCCCTTACGACTATTATGTTTTGAAGCACCTGCTGCTCGTCCATCTTCTGCGCCTTTGCCATCTCTACTATGCGCTCCGGCCTGAACGTTCCTTCCGTATCTATGAAAAGTACAGCACCCTCCAGGCCTCCCTTGTCCCTAGGTAGCTGCGCATTGACCGAGAGCTGAAAGCCGAGCTGGCTCTTTCCGCTTGCAAATTTGCCGTACACTTCGGTTATGGCATTGGTTTCTACTCCTCCGCCTATGAGCTCGTTGAGGTCCTTAGAACCCGTGGTTATCTTGCCGAGAACGTTGCGCCTTTCTAGTATCTGGCCTCCGGTCTCGTAGTCTATGGTTGTGGCTTCCTGGGCTGCCTGTATGGCCTCCTTGGCCTTTTCTGCGTTTATGCCGGCAAGCTCGGCGAGCTCATGTGGGGCAGAGACCGCAACCTTTTCAAGGGTGTCTATGCCTGCAGCCCTGAGCTTTTCCGCAGTGGTTGGACCTATGCCTGGCAGGTCCTCGAGCTCCTTCACGGATTTTTCCTTTGCCATACAATAAGCACCAACTAAGCATATGTATTTGTTGCGTTAGCCATTTATACTATTCGCTAACCCCAAAAATCACAGTAAATTAAATAGAAATAGTGCCAGCGTGCATCGCACGCTGGCAAGGCGACCAGTTCTTCACGACCTTCCTACAGTAGAGAACCCGTAATATAATATAAAAAGATA
>JAKAUR010000011.1 GCA_021827665.1 Microcaldota archaeon | reverse complement strand
TAAATAACCAGTAATATAATATAAAAAGATAAGTTTAAAAAACTTTTGAAATAGCGGAATATTTATAATTTAAAGCTCTTTTTTATTTTACGGCCATTATTGACTGGTTCTCGGCAGAACAGGCAAAAGAGGAGCTTTTATATCTTTTTGGCTCAAAGTATATCCTTGTATTTGGAAATCCGCGGCGCATGTGACCCTAGTTTTGCGTCGCGGGGTTGACGGAATCTTAATGGCAACTTTTCTGACCTTGAACGTCAAGGCGACCGTGGCAGCCCTCGTGATGGGGATAGCCATGCTGCTGCTAGCATGGCCCAGCTACGGAATATTCTTCTTCCTAGTAATGCTATGGTTCCTGGCCGTATCGGCAATAGTAACGTTCGCCGGAACCACGTACAAAAAGAAGAAAGGCCTCTACGAAAAGCAGAGGGGAGTCAAAAACGTCATAGCGAACGGATTACTTCCCCTTATTTTCGTCGTTGTTTTCGCGTTCGGCAGGGTTTACCATTACGGGCTCCTTGACCTGTTCGCTTTAGCAGGTTTTATAAGCGCGGTAAGCGCTGTGACAGCAGATAAGTTCAGCAGCGAGCTGGGCGTTTTGGACGGAGAGCCCAGGATGATATTCAATTTCAAGAAGGTGAAAAAGGGAACGTCCGGAGGGGTTACGGTTTTCGGCCTTGCCATGGGCCTTTTCGGAAGCACACTTGCGAGCGTGACCGTGCTTGCAGCGCCGCATTTGGGGGTTTTTATCCCGAAGTACACAGTTTTCCTTATTGCCATGATTGCAGGGTTCCTGGGCACGGTATTCGATTCGATGCTGGGCTATTTTGAGGATAGGGGAACCGGAAACAAGTTTACTTCTAACTTTTTCGCAGCGGTTGGGGCTAGCGCCGTTTGCCTTGCCGTGCTCGCCTTTTTAGTTTGATTCTCCGACTCTTGGATTTTGAAAGTGCGTTTATCTTTTCTTGGATTTCGGCAGGCATCGGGGTGGCTTTCCAGTGCCGCTTGTCTATTGAAACCTGCGTTATGTGCCCGCCGCAGCTAATGGCGCCCCTCACGAATATCTCAAAGTCGAACCTCAAAACCTTGGGGGAAAGCAGCTTGGGCTTGAGCACTACGGAAAGCTCGTCTCCAAGCTTTGCCGACTTGTAGTATTTGGCTTCCGATTCCACAACTACGAACCAAGTCTTTTCGTCAAGAAGGGGATAGCTTATGCCTAGAGTGTCGTGCATGAAGCCTTCCGCTGCGTCCGTAAAGAACCTGTAGTAACCGGCATAATGCACTATGCCCTGCGCGTCTGTGTCGTAGATCCTGACCCTGTCCGTAAATACTATTTCCTGCGACACCCAATCCACCTTTCAACATTATTTGCGCCAGCCGGGATTTGAACCCGGGCATTCAGCTTTTTCCAGCTTTGTATGGGAAGCTGATATCCTACCAGGCTAGATTACTGGCGCGCGTGAAATGCCCGTCAATCTTGATCGCTCATCTTATGTAGGACGGCTTCGGATTGTTTTCTCCTCCTATCGGCGGAGGCAGCTGAGCCGTGCCGGAAAGCTGCTTTTCAAGCTCTTTCAGGGCCTTAGCGGTTTCCTTTATCATCGAATCCATGTGGGCGGTATTTATCTTCATGCCCAGTTTCTTCGTAAGCATTTCAAGCACTGCTTTTGCGGCCGCCGGGTCCATGTCGAAGAAAGTAGACTCTCCCATCAGGCATACGCCCTGCAGTCCTTCCATCTTTGCAAATGCCAGCATCAGTCCGGCAGCCCCTATTATGACGGTATGCGCCTTGCCAAAAAGCACGTTTTCCTTCTCGAATTCCTTTATTGTCTTTTTTGACGTTGCGTTACCGAATACCTTCGGAGACGAAACGACGTTTCCGCTTACGTTGTAGCCGCCTATCGTGTATATGAAGCTGCCGTTGAGCTTCTCCTTGAAAAACCTTACGAGCTTGTGGCTAACCTCGTACTGCCCCTCCGGGCTTATGGCCTGGGCGTCGCCGGTAAGCACAACTACGTCCTGCTTGCCCTTTCTCCTTATAAGATAGAACCTGTTGCTGACCATCCTTATGCCGCCGCTCTTTGTCATGAAGACCTCGTGCGGAAAATGCGGCGAATAGACGGTGGCTATGCGCTCGGCCTTGAACTCCCTTATGAGGTGCTCGGCCACGAGCTTGCCCACGTTGCCTATGCCAGGCAGGCCCACTATGAGCACAGGATTCTTAAGCTTGAGATTCTTCTTGTATCTTATGACCGTTTTTTCCATATAATCATCAGTCGCTGTCGAATATGCCCTCCTTGTCCTTCCTTATCTTCTCCTTTTCGACCTTGAGCTCCACGTTCTTGAGCTTCGCGCCTATGGTGCTTACCGCGGACTTTACCTTTTCCTCAGAATCCTTGTAGTCTGCGCCTTCCGCCACTATGTGGTATTTAGGGGAGCTTATGTACGATATTTCCACGTCCGCCTTCTCGGCCTCTTTGAGGGCCTCGTTTATCATGGTGACTCCGTTTTCCGTGTCTTCCACCACCATTTCGAGTATGTATGCAACCCTGTGCTTCTTCTTTGCATTCTGCTCTTCTATGAATTCCGTGAGCCTGTCCTTGAGCTTCTTAGGCATCTTGGAATCCTTGAAGCGCTTTGTGCCCTCTGAAAGGTCGAAATAGAGCTGTGCGTAGCTTCCGAACTCCGACATTATGTCGTAGTCTATCTTCTCCCTGTTCTTCTCCTCGCCGGTTTCCTTTATCATTTTGCCGACGAGTATCGAAAAGCGCTTCTCGAGGTTGTAGGCTCCGAGCTTGTCCTTCGCCTCTTTAGGCATGACCTTCTTTATTGAGGCGTCTATCGTGCCCTTTTGGCTGTCGATGTACGTTATCTTGCACACAAGCTTCTGGCCGTTGTGCAGGAACTCGTGTATGTTCTTGATCCATCCGGAGGACACTTCCCTTATGGGTATGAAAACCTCTATGCCGTTGTATTCTAGAAGCTTGCAGTACGCGCCGAACTGCATTATCTTGGATACCTGCGCTATAACCAGCTCTCCCGGCCTCGGCGAATTCCTCTGTTGTCTTTGCTCTGTCATTCAAATCATATGGCGAATTCCAGCTTCTTCTTGGTCCTTGAACCGAGAACGCGCTCTACCTCATACTTGCAATCCTTGCACTGCAGGAGCACCTTCTGCCTCTTCGCCACTTTGACTACGGTTGCCTGTCCCTTTACCTTTCCGGTTATTCCCTTCAGCTTTCTGGCCCTGCGCCTTTTTCCGACGTTGAGCCCGCTTTCCTGCTTTTTGGAATATATCACTACCTTGTGCTCAGTGTGCTTACCGCATTTAGGGCAGTAAACGTTGAGTTCTCTAGCTATCTTCATAACATCACTTCTATAAGCTCGCGTTTATAATTTCTCGTAAACACATAAAGAATTATCTATAAGGAACTTGCTGTCATTCTTGTCCTGTACCTCTATGAGCTGGTCCTTTTCCAGCGGGCCTATTTTGGATCCGGAAGGCAGGAACACTTCCGGCAGCCTTTCTATTATTACTCTTAGCTTGTTCTGTTGTGTTTTTGTTTCTTTGGAACCCGTTATCTTTGTATTGACGTAAAGCTCCATCATCTTATTGTAGAGGTCCGTCTCTATGTCCGTTATCGGGTTCGGAAGCGGTTTTTTGTAAGCAACGTATAACGCAACTTTCTGTTTTCTTTTCTCAAATATCTCGGAAACGAGCCTTTCTATGTTTGCGGTTTGTATTTCCGCTTCTTCGTTCTTCCCGGGCTCTTTCCTCGTTTCTTCTATAAATTCCCTTACGTCAGAATAAAAATTCTTCGGCAAGAGCTGCAAGGCGTTGCTGGATCTTTCTTTTTGAAGCACTTCCCACAAAAAATTATAAGTTACAGCCTCTGTCATAGTAACCCCATACTTCCAGTATTCTGCTAATAGTTTAGTAAAATATTTATAATTTTGAAAATTCCGTAATACTATAACTGTATGTTGTTTTGGTTAGCTTATATATATAAATAAAACGACGCGATTAGCGGAAGTGTGGGGTGGGGCATATATAGCGAGGGGTGGATTTGAACCACCGGTCTCCGGGTTATGAGCCCGGCGGGCACTCCAGACTACCCTACCTCGCTGCTGTGATTGGTTTTGGTATGAAAGTTAAAATAGGTTAGTGTTGGTTTACTGGTCCGAAGCAGTCAGCTTCTCCTGCTCCTGTACTGCACCGGAAAGCAATTCCGAAGCCTTTCCCCTGTCTATCCTATGGAGCTGCTTGCTGCATATGTTGCACTTGAATCCGGATTCGTATGCTGCGTCGAACGTGAATATGAATTTGTTGTCGTCGTAGCACGATTTGCATATAAAGTAGTCGTTGCAGTCGTCCTTCAGCGTTGCCTTTTCGGAAGTGGTATTCTTCACATAGTCGAAGAATTGCGGCACCTTGTTGGTGTTTATGTACCATGCGAACGAAAGCCATCCTTCATTGTTCTTCGAAACGTTATAGTTTGTTATTCCGTAGCCCTGCATTATGTTGAGTATGCGCCTCACGGCGTTTATTTTCAGGTCGAGCGCTGCCGCTATTTCTTCGTCGGTTCTCGGAGTGGTGAGCAGATCAATCACTTCTGAAGCGTGCCTGCTGACGTTCTTGTTTAAATAGTCGGATATCCTCGTGTCCTCTACAAGGGCCTCTATATATTTCATTGCGTTTGCAGTGTACGTGGCCTCGTCGAGCTCCTTCTGCTTTTTCGCCTTTTCGAGGGATTGCGCCTTCCTGTCGCTTATGGCCTTTACCTCTGTAGGAGCGCTTTTTGATATGTGCTGGATCTGTTTCGGTTTTGCCAACTGCTTTGGCTTTGCCTTGGTATTTTTTACTATGGATTTCATAGCCACGTGTTTTTTCGTGTTTGTGATGCTTTTCTTTACTGTTTTAGTGGTACTTATTTTGTGCTTTGCTGCAAATCTGGAATTGGTCGGATTCTTCTTTGTCTTTGAAACTGCCCTATGCTTCTGTGCAGGCCTTGTCCCTGCCTTGCCTTTACTGTGGGTCGCTTTTTTATTGTTTTTTTGCATAATTAGCACCGCAACGGGTTTAGCGTTCAAGCGTTTAGTTATTATGGCTTTTATATTATTTAAATCTATCCCAAAAATCCCGTGAAACCGTATTTAAATATGTAGACAGCGGATAATTACCTAGGAGAGAAAATAACGATTGCAATTTTGCCCCTGATTGTTTGGCTCCTTGGGCTTGCTGGGATCCTGTTCCTTGGCTACCGCTGGTTTGTGAAGCCTCTCATAAAAAAGCAGAACCTGTCACATAAAACAGGTCATAAACGCCCTGGAACGTGATTGGCCCGCATCGGCAACTTCCGGTGTGTTTCGATGCCCGCATAGTATTTAATAATTTTCCATAGTAAATAATCAGGCGAACATTCATCTACGACGCGCGCTTACGTGCCGTAATCGTGATTTTCATGGGAGCAAGTAAATACATAAAGGAGACAATAATAAAAGAGTACAAAGAGAGGAGCCCCGAATACAAAAACAGGCTGGCCGAATGGTCCAAGCAGGACAACATAACCAAGGTTGAAAGGCCTTCAAACCTGTCAAGAGCTAGGGAGCTCGGCTACAAGGCCAAGCAGGGCATAGTCGTAGTGCGCGCCTCAGTAAAGAAGGGAAACAGGAAGAGGCAAACAGTAGGCGGCGGCAGAAAGCCTTCGAAAAGCGCAAGGTTCATATCAAGGCACAAGAACATGCAGATGATAGCAGAAGAACGCGCCTCAAAGAAATTCTCCAATTACGAAGTATTGAATTCATATTTCGTCGGCGAAACCGGAACAACGAGGTTCTACGAGGTCATACTCGTGTCAAAGCAGGACAACGGCATAAAGAGAAATGCAGTATACGCCCCGATAGCAGCACAGAGCGGCAGGGCCAACAGGGCACTTACCTCTTCAGGAAAGAAGTCCAGAGGCTTATGATGGAATATAAAATAACCATCAGCATACCAAAACTTCACGACATAAAATATGCGCAAAAATTGCGACAGCAGTACAGAACATCAAGAAGCAATCTGTCGGTAAGCGAATCCGAAAAGAGGATAAGCGTAAAGATAGAGGCCAACGACGTAGTCGCCCTCACCGCAGCGTGCAACTCGGTGCTCAAGGAAATCAGGCTTGTCGACGACATCGCCTCAATAGGCGTGAATTCCGCAAAAAAGCAGAAAAGTAAAAATATATAAATATACACAATAAATATGAAAGCGCTTTAATCTTTGCGGCAATTCCTACGTCAAGTACTGAATTTTAACGTTTACAAAGTGTTTAAATGGCAGGCTCATTGCAGTATTGGCCCAGAAGGCGCGCGGGCAGGCGTCTACCGCGCATCAGGAGCGTAGGCTCGGTAAAAGAGGTTTCGCTTTCGAATTTGCTTACATACAAGGTCGGAATGACGACGCTGTCAATTACTGACGACAGCAATTCTCCGGCAAAGGGGCAGGAGGTCTCCAAGGCGTGCACGGTCCTTGAGCTTCCTGTTATGGAAGCCTACGGCATAAGGCTGTATTCGATAGACGAAGCCACGCGCTACAAGAAGGCCCACGTAGACATACTCAACAAGGCCGCAGCCCAAAAGCTCGGCATCAAGAGCGTCAAAAACGACGAATCCAAGATTCCTTCCGGAGAGAAGCTGGAAGGCATAACGGACGTTGCGCTGCTCATTGCCGCCGATCCGAAAACCACAGGGACCAACACTAACCACCATGAAAGGTTTGAAGCGGAAATAACTGGCAAGGACATAAAGGAAAAGCTCGCGTTCGCCACTTCAAAGCTAGGCAAGGAGCTCAGGGCCAATGAAATATTCAAGAACGGCGAATTCGTCGACGTTGTCAGCACATCCAAGGGCAAGGGATGGCAGGGCCCGATAAAGCGTTTCGGAGTATCCAGGATGTTCCACAAGGCAACCGGCAAGATAAGGCACGTCGGAACTCTGGGTGCATTTACCCCTGGAAAGGTCATGTACACAGTGCCGATGGCAGGACAGATGGGCTTCAACTACAGGACGGAGCACAACAAGCTCCGATCTAAGCTCGGGACAAAAGAAGAAACAGCAACGATAAACCCGAAATCGGGGTTCAAAAACTACGGGCTCGTTAAGAATGATTATGTCATAATAGAGGGCTCGGTTCCTGGACCGGCAAAGCGCATAGTAAGGATAAAGAAATCAGTCGAGAACAGGAACAGCAGGGGCATAAACGAAGCCAAAGTGAATTTCATAAAGGGATGATATTTTGCAGGAAATAGAAATATTCAACATAGAAGGCAAGCCGGTCTCGAAAATGCAAGCGCCAAAGGCGTTTGAGGCAGAGCCGAAGAAATGGCTTGTAGACAGGGCCGTTGCCGCAGAAACGTCATTGAAGCTGCAGCCGCAGGGGCATTACATCCTTGCCGGAATGCAGACAACAGCCGCTTATTTCGGAGCGATGGGCTCTTACAGGGCAGGCAGGCACGTCGGAAGGGCCATAAGGCCGAGGGAAAAGCTCGGAGGCGGCGCTCTCGGAAGGGTCAGGCGCATACCGTCTTCGGTATCAGGAAAGAGGGCGCACCCGCACATGGTAGAGAAAACATTGGTGGAAAGGCTCAACAACAGGGAATACGTCAATGCACTAAAGAGCGCAATAGCGATGGCCGTGAAATCGAGCGCAGGAAAGCCGACGGTTTTTGACGGGATAGCAAAGATATCCAAAACCAAGGACTTCATAAAGTTTCTAGAGACAAACAAGCTTTATTCCATAATAGAATCCGCGCGCGTCAAGACTATAAGAAGCGTAAGGAAGACCAGGAGCAAGCAGCAGCACAGGATGCTGGTTGTGACCTCGGACGAGGAAGGATCTTTCAGGGCCTCCCGCAACGTCAAGGGCGTGACCACGTGCACGCTTTCGGAGCTCCAGGTAAGCAAGCTGGCCCCAGGGGGCAATCCGGTCAACACCGTGCTGTGGAGCGCTTCGGCACTCAAAAGCCTGGATGCGGCTGTGGAAAAGGCAGTATTGATAAAGAAAGGTGCAACGAATGTCAGTGCTTAAATATCCTCTGGCTACGGAAAAGGCCGTAGGCCTCATAACCAAAGGGAACACCATAGTTTACGTGGTGGACTCAAGGGCAACGAAGGCCCAGATAAAGCAGGAATTTCAGGGCGTTTTCAACGCAAAGGTGAGCGCGGTGCGCACGGTCAACATGCCAAACAACGTGAAGAGGGCATACATAAAGCTTTCGAAGGAAAGCAGCGCAGGCGACATCGCAATGAAGCTTAAGCTGGTGTGACATATGGGAAAGAAACTCAGACAGCAGAGAAGGGGCAAGGGTTCCAACGTATACACCAAGCTGCCCAACACGTTCGACATAAGCGTAGCCTACGAGAAGGCCCCTGGCGTAAGCATGAGTGCAGAGGTCATAGACATATTCAACCATACCGGCCACAGTGCACCCCTCATGTGCGTGGTTTACGAGGACTTCAACAGGGGGTTCTACGTGGCTCCTGAAGGAATAAAGATAGGAGACAAGATCTACATGGGCCCGGACGCAAAGCCCGTGCTTGGCAGCATAGTCAGGCTCGGAGACGTACCGGAAGGAGTTCCAGTATACAACATAGAGATGCTAAAGGGCGACGGAGGCAAGCTTGTAAGGGCAGCAGGTTCGTTCGCTGTCATAATCGCAAAGTCGGAGCGCAGCGTCACGTTGCAGCTTCCTTCAAAGCAGACTGTAACGCTAGACAACGACTGCAGGGCCCAGCTCGGAATGATAGCCGGTGCCGGAGTCAAGGACCAGCCGATAGTCAAGGCAGGCAAGAGCCATTACATGTATCACACTTTAAACAGGACATGGCCAAGGAACCGTGGAGTAAAGATGAACCCTGTGGACCACCCGTTCGGAGGAAAGCAGCACCACAAGGGAAAGAGCAGCATGACATCAAGGAACGCACCTCCGGGAAGGAAGGTAGGCCACATTGCGGCGCGCCGCGTTGGCAGGAAAAAGAGGTAAACCCCTAAAAGCAAAACAAAAGATGTGGTTTAAAAGCTTTGCTTACAAATAAAAATACACGAAATGGTGTTGACATGGCAGAAAAAATTTCGAGAGAAGCAATAAAGAGAGAGGAGGGATACCTGTATTATCTCGGAAAGGACGGCTACGTATGGCAAAACCCGACCAGGTCGAACAAGTCCGGAAGGAAGGCCAAGGTAGGCAACGAAAAAGTAGAGAGGGAAAAGGGCTACCTTTACTTCGTGGACAGCAATGGCTATGTGTCAAGGGTAAAGCAGGCGCGCGGAAGGAAGCCGGCAAAATAAACAATAACAGAAAAATATATGAAGGTTTTTTAAATGGTCGAAAGGATAGCATTTAAGGGCATGCTCCCGGCGGAAGCCGCAGGCATAGACGCAGCGCAGTACTCCAAGCTCATAAAGTCGAGGCAGAGGCGCTGGCTCAAGAGAAACTCGCTTCAGCTCAGGGAGCTCAACGAGAAGATAGAGCATGCCAAGGCTTCTGGATCCGCAGGTCCCATAAAGACCAGGACAAGGGAAGCCCTTATAATGCCGTCCTGGATCGGCCTTTCTTTTGATATTTATAACGGCAAGGAATACCAGCACGTCGAGATTCAGCCGGCAATGCTTGGGCACAGGCTGGGCGAATTTGTCTATTCGACAAGACGCGTGCAGCACTCGGCACCTGGAATAAAGGCAACGCGCGGAAGCAAGTTCCTGTCGCAGAAATAAGTGATTTTTTTGAACTATTCTTTCAACATGGAAAAGGGAAAGGTAATCTTCGCCGGCGCAAAGGACATAAACGCCAGCTTCAAGGACCTCGGAGCCATATGCGACTACGTGAGATACAAGAACGCTGTGCAGGCTGCCGAAGCCCTTGAGAAGGTAGTGAAAGCTTCGGCTCCGGTGCCATACAGGAACCACAACAAGGGCATGGGATCGAGGCACGAGCTCGGCGGCCGCAAGGGCAGATACCCAACTAAGTGTGCCGCAGTGGTCAAGAAGGTCCTGGAAATGGCGATAAGCAACGCCAAGAGCAAGGGCATTGACGCAGAGAACCTATTCGTAGTCCATGCGTCCGCAAACAAGACGCAGATATACAGGAGGACGCCCTCGAAGGGAATGCTTTATCACAGTGACAGCTACGGCTTTGCCAGCATGAGGCATTCCGACGTCGAATTTGCCAAGGTCGAAATAGGGATAGCGGCCCCAGAGGACGTAAAGCTGGGTGAAAAGGCAACAAAGATGCTTAACCTCAACAGCGCCTTGTCGAAGAAGGCCGCGAAGAAGCAGGCTTCGAAGCCAGCATCCAAGCCTAAGCCAGCCGCAAAAGAAAACCCACAGCCGCAGAAGGCCCAGGTTGCAACACAAAAGGAATGATCCAATGGCAATAGAAATGAAGTTTATAGACGACGCAATAATAAAGATGAACATCTCCAAGTTCCTGAGCAAGGAGCTGACGAAGGCCGGCTTCTCAAGGGTGGAGATTCAGAAGACCCCTGTTCTTACAAGAATAACGGTCTACGTCCTGAACCCGGGAAGGGTCATAGGAAGGATGGGAAAGAGCATAAACGAACTTACCGAATCCATACACAGGAACTTCAATGTCAACAACCCACAGATAAGCGTTATAGAGGTCCAGAACAAGATGCTAGAGCCGCTTCTGGTTGCAAAGGACATAACCTTCAAGCTGGAAAGGTCCATAAACCCGAGGAAGATACTTCAATTTACACTTAAGAGCATAATGGAGAACGGTGCATTGGGTGCCGAAATAATAATAAGGGGAAAGCTCGCGGCAAAGGGCGCGAGGGCAAAAACCATAAGGAAGAGCGTCGGCTACATACCAAAGGCCGGCGACGTCACGAATCTTGTGCTTGTTGGCGATGCAACCGCATACCCGAAGTACGGCGCAATAGGCGTCAGGGTGAGGATAGTGCCCCCCGGAACGGTATTCCCGGACAGGCAGCTCGGCAAGATAGAGATACCAAAATCCATACTCAACAGCTGAATTGTGAAGTTACGGTAGCTTAAATGGACATATTGCTCGTGGGCATAATAGCGTTCTTGACGCTTACGATACCCGGAGAGCTCTTCGCATTCGCCCTGCTAAAGAAGACAAAGCTGGGCCTTTTCGAGATCTCCGTAATCGGATTCATATTCGGCCTTGTAGCCGTGCCAACCCTTACGTGGCTAGAATCCTATCTAATGAATTACATTCACTTCTTCGCCTTCTCGCTGGCTCTTGTAGAGCTAAACGCGCTTGTGCTGTCAATAATCGGCATAATACTGTGCCTGTGGCAGGGCGTATTCAAGCTTAATTTTTCGAATCCTGCATCAAGAAAAGCGGAGGCAAGAGCCGAAGAAGTGCAGCTCGACAGCATGAAGCAGAGCGAAACCATGGCGCTTTCGGAGCTCAGGCACCAGCTCAAGTCCTTCGACGCTGCAAAATCCATAATAGAAAAGCACGTGGAAGAGGAGAAGGTGCTTTCCGAAAGGCATACGAGGGAGCTCAACGCCATAAACCTCTCCGAGCAGGACAGGGAGCGCATAAACGCCCTTCAGTCTGACGAGAGAAACAGGCTTATAAAAGACCACGAGCAGGAGGAGCGCATACTGTTGAACAAGCTCTCCAATAATGCAGCAAAGGCAGTCGCAGCAAAATCCAGTATGCAGATAAACAAGACATACCTAGTCCTCGTGCTGCTTATGCTTCTGGTTTTCGGAACACGCATGATGAGCGTAGGCATAACGCCGAAATTCTTCGAGTTCGACCCGTATTTCGACATGCTTTCAGCAGAATCGATACTTACGTTCGGCTATCAGATTTATCTTTCACCCAGTGCCTGGCCAGTAGTGCCGCAGGGCACCAGCATGAGGATGCAGCCAGTGGTTCCATATCTGGAGGCATACTGGTACGACCTTTCAAACGCATTCGGCCCTAGGTCTACGACATTTTCAACGACGCTCATGAGTTATGTCGGCGGAATCTACCCTCCTATAACGGCTGCGCTATTGGTTTTCTCGGTGTTCATCCTGCTTTATTATGAATATGGCAACAAAATAGCACTCATAGGCGCGGCTCTAGCATCTACCATGCCTGTGCTCTACACTACCTTCGTTTCCGGGGAGCAGCTTCTAGAGCCTTGGGGCATATTCACTCTTTTCTTCTTCTTCGCGGCGTACGCCCTCGCGATAAAGGATATGAAGAGCAAGCGCCTTGCGATACTTGCAGGACTGGCATTCGTGACTACTTTCTTAGGGGCGCACTATTATACCGTAGATGCAGGCGTGCTAACCATATACATAATAGTTCAAGGAGTGGTCAACGTACTGCAGAACAAGACCAGCAAGTACTTCTACCAGATGAATGCGATAGTCATACTAGTCATAGCAATATTCCTTGCGCTGTACAACCCGTATCACGCAACACTATCGGGAAGGATCCCTTCGATTCTTGGCATACCTATAACTGTGAGCGGTCCGCTTCTCGCGCTTATATTTGTTGCAGTAATAGAGTTTGTTCCTGAGATACTTGCCAAGCGTCGCTGCGCCATATACTTGGAACGAATAATAATTGCCAAGCGTCGCTGCGCCATATACTTGGAATGGATACTGCTACTAATCATAATTGCCGTCCTGGTCATAGCGTTTACTCCAGCAGGAAAGCCAATAACTGCTTATGTAAACCTTAGTAAGAGGTTTACCACGCCGTCCACGCCACTCTTCATGACGGTAGAAGAGTTCATACCTACTGGAGCTATGTATAACTTTGGCGCTTCTGGATTCGGTTTTATAGGTGCAGACATAGTGGGGGTGCCTTTGCTAATTTGGGTCATAAGTATAATTTCTCTTGTGCTGATAGTCCTAAGCATATTCTACAAGAAAAGCAGCACTTCGATACTATATCTTTCGATAGCTACGCCACTAATGTTCGCCGGCTTTTCCGAAGTGAAATATCTGCCACATTTCGGCACGGTGTTCATCCTGCTGTTCTGCATAATGCTTGGAGAGGGCATATACCTCTTCAGGAATGGATTCAAGCTCAAGTACGCTGAGACCGCAATAATAGGGATCCTCGTAGCATTGGGTGCAATACTCATAATACTTGGCTCGTTCTACGGGATAATACTTGCGATAGTACTTGGGGTAGCTGGAGGTTTCGTTTACGAGTGTGCTACAAATACCAAATACCTTGACTTGTTTGAAGCAAAGCCAGTGAAAAACGCCGAATTTTACATAACGGCAGCAATAAGCCTTGGCATATTCTTCATATCTCCTATATTCGCGCTTATATTCATAATAGCCCTTATACTTATGCACAAGATGGAAGCATACAAGAAGCAGCTCTGGTATGTCTTCGGCATATTCCTGATAATATTCATAGCAGGCACATTGGTAAGCGGAACCCTGATGCTTGGAGAAATCAGCTCCATAGTGTCGGCGCTGAATTCAAGTGCGATTTATTCGGCTAATCCGTCAACCGCATGCAACACTATAGCCACGACTTCGAGCATAGGCTACGACCTATTCTGCAACGTTGTTCCAAGCTACTGGCTTTCCGCGACAGCGTGGATGCGTGCTAACGTCGGTCCCCGCGCGCCGCGCGTTCTGGCATGGTGGGACTACGGCGACTGGATAAACTGGTTCGGCCACAGCAATGCAGTCATACGCGGAGACAACGCCGTGGCTATGGAGGACTACGCAGTAGCGGCCAGCTACGTGCTGGGTCCTAAGGACAACTACACTCCGGCCGTGCTGCAAAACATGATGAATACAAACCAGACGCGCTACATAGTATTTGACCAGGGACTGATACAGAAATGGCAGGCGCTCGACTTCCTCGCATGCGTAAACGTTAACGAGACGTCCAGGGCATATGCAATAGCCCAGGGCGCAGCCCAAAACCCTCCGGCGCCTTACGTACTTGGCACTTCGCCTTGCGAGATAAGCCACGATCCGGAATACGCGTTCCTGCCTCTTGCAGCGCTTGAGCCACCCAGCTCGACTTCCTCGCAGAACATAAACTATTACTGTTCAATCTCGAACAGCACTAACCTTTACATAAAGGCATACACTGCTATAGGCGACGCGCTGTCAAACACCACGGTGTGTGTCAGCACATCCCCAACGAAGAACGGCGACATACAGCTCTACAGCAGCAACGGCACGAAGATGAACGCGGTAATACCTCTTTCGTATGATTTGGGGGTAACGAGCATAAGCGGGATAGAATTCGTGCAGTACCTTGTAATATATACGCCAAACGGGCCAAACGACTCAATAACTGACGCGCCTTCATCATTCTACATATCTAATTTCTACAAGGGATTCATGTTCGGCTCCCTGCCAGGGTTCAAGCAGGTATATCCCAACATCACCACAACGCCTGGCGAGAACCTGGTAAACGGAACGTATCCGCTTAGGATACTTGAGATAGCAAATTACACTGGAGGGCTTCCGCCAGTACCGCAGAAGCCAAGCTACGTCCACAATAATTTCACTATGCAGTGACGTGCCAAGCACAATTCAAAAGTAATAAATATGCTTTTCAACATAACTTTCTGCAGCAATGGGCTTGTAGCTCAGCCTGGTCAGAGCGGCGGTCTTATAAGCCGTAGGTCGTGAGTTCAAATCTCACCAGGCCCATGTCCTTGTGCAAGGTCAGTAAACAGCATTGCATTCCGGCGCGTTGATTTTGGCGGTAAAATGGACCTAATGCAGTATGTGATAATGGCTGCATTGTCCGCGTCGCTTCTTTGGGGTTTCGAGGACGCCCTTTCCAAAAAGCCCGTATCGAAGCTCGGCATAAGCCTTACCACGTCGATAATATTGGTCGTTGGGCTGGTGCCGTTTGCAATAGTCGCGCTCCTATATCCTGCATCGATGACTTATTTCGCAATAGCACTTTCTGCAGCTGCGGGCCTGTTCTGGGGAGCAGGCTTTATGCTGATATACAAGTCTGTTTCCACTGAAAACGTCACAAGCACATACGTAATAAACGAGATTCTTCCAGCCATAATAATAATTTTCGGAATAATAGGCCTTGGAGAGAAAATAAGCACAATGAACGCAGTTCTCATAATAATCATATTCTGCGGTGCGGTTGTCGTCATGCTGAGCGAGAACCTTAGGTTCAACCTCCGCCTTCTGTATGCTGTGCTGGCCAACGTGTCTTGGGGCCTTTTCTGGGTGCTGATGATAGAAGTCATGCACTTTTATGGCAGCTTTGCAGAGCCTTTGCTCGTAGCTAGGACCGTAGCGGCTATTGCGGTTGTGGCGTTCTTTGCAATTTTCCAGAAGAAGACAAAGCATACTACTACAACAAGGCGCTCCACAGGTTTGCGCGCCCTTTATACCCCAATATCTATGGCGGCAATCATAGGGATAGTAGACGCATTGGGCAACGATGCTTTTGGATTCGTCAGCACTACCAGTTTCGTTGCAATAGGCGCGGGCATAATAGCCATAAGCCCTATATTCGTAGCCCTGCTTGGCAGGCTGTTCTATCATGACACGCTAAGGCCATTGCAGTGGACGGGTTTCGGTATAATGGTTGCGGCGGCTATTCTTCTGGCGCTGTTCTGAAACGACTATTCTTATGCGCGCAATGCAATGGCGTTTTCTCTTCAGTGGAATCCGAAAACCACCACATATATACCGAATATGATGCTAATGCCCCAAAACTAACCTTATCGCCAGTATGATAAGTTGCATTACTCCTTTCTTGCTACCAGCAGCATGTGCACGCTTATGCCTACAACTTCCGGTTCGGTGCACAGCTTATAATGCATCGAGAGCCAGTTATTCCAAGCCCTCTTGTTCTTCGCGAGCGCATTTATTGCATTTGCAGAAGGCGTCGCCAGTCCTTCAAGTGCCGCAAGTTTGAGTATCTTTGCGTTCCTGCAAGAATGCTCAAATTCGTCTACAAACTCTTTTGGCGAGAAATAATGGCAGTAGTATTTGCCCATCCACATCCTATCTTCTCCTGTGGTTGCAAGACTCACAAAATTTTTTGTAGCTATCTCCTCTGGCCATTTGCTCGGTCCAATGGTCAGGGCACCATACCTGTTCATTACAGATATGAAAACCGCAGCGCCAGGCTTTGCTACCCTTACTAGTTCTGACATCGCTTTCCTCCTATTGGATTTTCCATAAACAAGTGACAAAGGCCCACCAAGACAAAGTACGGCATCGAATATCGAATCTTCGAACTCGGAGAGGTCTGTTATGTCCCCTACGAATGCCTTGATCTTTTTCCCCACCCTGGCACCCTTTACTTCTCTCTTCGCTACGTTTATGTTATGGCTAGATATATCAAGCAAAACCATTTCATGTCCTTGTTTGGCAAGTTCTATAGTATAAATTCCGGTACCACCTCCAGCATCCAATATAAGCCCCCTTTCTGAAGGTACTTCTCCAAGAACATGAAAGTAGTGCTGAACTCAATGGAATGATACGGATCCTGTTTGAGTCTGATACGTTCATGCTCGCAGTAATCGGAATAAAGCTTCCTTATATCCTTTATCATACACACACAGGATTACAGCATATATCAAAATTATTAATTTTTCGTACAGCTCGCACCTTTTAAACAATGAAAAAAGCAAAGAGCCAGGCACGCCGGCAATATAAAATCAGGAAAAAACAGAAAATAAGGTAGGATGCCAAAGCCGGAGTTTACCTTGGCACTTATGCGAAGCTTTTCCTTACCGTACGCGTATCATACCTTTTCACTTCGGCACCAAGCCTGGAAAGCTTCAACGAAGCGGTGTCCGCGTCGCGCTTAACGTCTCTTGGGTTGTCCCTGTCACTGACTATGAAAAAGACCTTTTTCGCATGCATGTCCTTTGCTGCCAGTTCCATGTCAGGCATGGCGTTGTTTATTGATGCCTGCACGATGTAACACTGCGAATGCGCCAAATCAAGCCCTTTGAATATTTTGCTGTATTCCGGCTTTCCCGGGCTCATAACCAGAAGCACGTGCTCTTTCGTATCTTCAGGAACCTTTATATCCGACATCTTTACGGGCTTTGCCTTGACTGCGACATTCTGAAATTCCTTCTTCAATGCGCTGAGTTGCAGTTCTGTATTCTTCTCCTCAAGTTGGCTTCTGGTGTCGAAATCCATTGCCTTGAACTGGTTTATCAGTTCGTCCTTGAGCTCGTCCGTGGCTTCGGCGCCCTCTTTTATAACCGCAAACGTCTTCTCCATGGCGCCGCAATCATCATGCGTTATCAGCGTTATTGTATCTATGTTGTTTTCCCTGACCATTTGTTTTACCATAGGCATCAGTGGTTCGACGTTCGCTCCTGCATTTCTCAATACGAAAGCACTCCCGTGCTCTTTTTCCAGAAAATCGTTAAGCCTCCTGTCCATGCCGCATATAACCAGTTCTACCATAAAATCACGCAAGCAGAGAAATAACCTTTAAAATCTAAAAAGGCTTTGATTGTGAAAATATCTATGCGGCATAAAAATTTAGCCTTTAAGCTATATAAATTGAACATTAACGAAAAGTGATTTTTTACGCCAAAACAAAATGAGGACGAAATAGCCCCAGATGTTGCTGTAGAGCGGCTCATAAACTGCTTTGAAACTGCGAATGAAGAGATAAACAAAGCACTTGGACAAAAAGTTCCAAAAAGGGAGCTTGAAGCAAGGGTAAAGCTTTTTGTCGGGGACGCCTTCAGAAAATGTAATGTCGACATAAAAAATCCAACAAAGAAGGGCTTGAAGCAGGCAATGAACCTATGCAAGTTAAACACCGAAAAAATGCTCGGAGAAAAGGCCGAGCCAATAATAAAAAAGCATTATGCTGAAATGAGCGAGATCATAGAGAAACTTCCAGAAGATGATAAAAATGACCAAGATACTATCAATAATCCTGAGTAAGGAAACGGAAAAGATAACACTGGGCATAAATTTTAGCTCCAGGCAGAAGCAGGCAGGGCATGAAGTGAGGGTTCTGTTCTTTGGCCCTAGTGAAACAGTAGTTGCAAATGATGAAGAAATATCCAAGCTCGTAGGCAGCACATTCAGCGGCGAAAAGCCGGCAGCATGCATATTCGTAGCCCAGGGCGCAAAAATCGAAGAGAAGCTCGGCAAGAAAACCAATCTTGTGAAAGCAGGCGAATACATAACAAAAAGCATAGAAGAGGGCTTTACTCCAATTACATTCTAGGGTGCGATAACATGATTAGCAGAGAGGACTTTCGGAAACTTGTAAAAAGCAATAGGGCCTCCATATACAACGTAACGCATATTGCCGATTTTGACGGCATGGGCAGTGCGGCGATGCTCATGCATTACGCAGGAGTGCCAAAAGAAAGGATATTCTTCGGCAATTATATGCGTCAAGCCATTGACAGAATTATCGAAGAGCTTAACGCGGCAAAGCTGCACAACTCTTTAATAATATTTACAGATATGGGCGTAAATGATAGCACCATAGAAACATTAAAGGGGCTTCTGCACTGGTTAAAAGACAAAGGGAACAAAGTCGCTTGGATAGACCACCACCCATGGAACGACACTGCAGTCAGGGAGATAGGTGGCGAATGCGCATACTTAGTTGCAGGAGAAAATAAAAATTATTGTGCAACCGAGCTTGTGTATAAGGAGCTATTTGAAAATGAAGCCGACACGGAGTACGGCATGAATCTG
Organism: Microcaldota archaeon; assembly: GCA_021827665.1. Lineage (GTDB taxonomy): Archaea > Micrarchaeota > Micrarchaeia > Micrarchaeales > Micrarchaeaceae > Micrarchaeum_A. Next base: position 20,650 of record JAKAUR010000011.1, on the reverse strand, counting down.
GCGAACATTGCCCATTATGCCGACTTCAACATAAGAAACGAGCAGCTTGATCCCCTGCTTTTTGAAATAACCGGAGCAATAACCTATATAAACTACAATCAAGGCAACATTGCAAGGCTCAGGGATTTGGTTTCGGAATTTGCAAAAGGGAACTACAAGAACGGCATAACAAAGGAAGCATATGCTAATTATCTTAAGGATTCGGAGCTCAGCATAAAAGAGCTTGAGGAAAGCCTTGAAAAGCACAGCATAGGCAACTTGACATTGGGCATAGGCTATAGCAAGCGCCTTGGCAGCACGCAGGCATGTGCTATAATAGCGGATGAGCTTAAGGCTGACATAGCTATATTTGTAAATACTGATTCCAGAAAGGTAAGCCTGAGGTCTGACAAAGCGGTCGACTGCTCAAAGCTTGCCATTGCACTTGGCGGCGGAGGCCATCCCCAAGCTTCTGGCTGCGAAGTTAATGCCGAAAGCGGCGAAGACTGGAAAGAATTGTTTTCAGCCAGGGTTCTTGAAGAGGCAGCAAAGATATATGGCCGATAGTTAAAGCGCTACTTCTCTTGCAAGCCACAATGGATAAGCGCAAAATATTTAAAATGAAGCTCCCATATCTGCTATGAACTGGTTGGTTGGTGTCTATGGTAAATTCAAACTCTAGTGTGAACTATTCTCAGTACACACTAAAATGGAAAGGACAGAAGCTTACCACAACGCAATATGCGCTTTTTGCCATACAAATGGCGGTTGTGATACTGCTTTCATGGCTTGGGGCAATAGCAACTCCGGTTGTCGGTCCGGGAATAGGATTCCTTTATTGGGCATATCCTTTCTTCGTCGTTTTCACATTATGGTGGGGAGTGTGGGGAATAATGGGGGCATGGATCGGTGCATTCGTCGGTTCCGGGCTGTTGACTGGACTGCCAGTGCTTCCGGCGCTTGGATTCAGCATAGGGGACCTCATACCAGCCTTGCTAATATTCCTTCTTTACAGGGGATACCTGAGAAAGCACGGCGTAGATCCGCTGGGCAGGGACATAATGAAAAGCAAGAAATCTGCCGCGTGGTTCGCGGTATGGGTTATGGGAATCACCAATATAATCGGAGGTTTATGGGGCGTATGGATTCTAGTGCTTCTCGGCTTCGTTCCAGCGGGCGCGTATTTCCTAGGTGCCGGGCTATGGATACTGGGAGACGCGATAGTGCTTCTCATAGCGCCGTTCCTCGCCAAATACGTTACTCCAGTGGTGGAGCGCTTCGGACTCGTGAATACAGGTTGGGTGTCATGAATGCAGGCGTCGGCTTCCCGTGGGCAGAAACGTAGGGTCAAGACCATACTGTTCTCTGCCCGTTCCGACTCCTTTTACGTTAACATGAATCCCATAGCAAAGTTTCTGCTGCTAATACTACTTTCTGTAGGTGTCGTGGAATCTATAATACGCCCGGTCCCGGACCTTACATACAATCTGCTTGTCCTGGTGTTCGCCTTAGGCTTCCTATTCGAGAGCGGAACCATAAAATATCTTGTCAAGAGCTATCTGGCGCTTCTGGTTGTAGCGCTTTTCGTAATGATGGCTTGGTGGATAGTCTTCAACCAGATAGGAACCAACCCTATCTTCAGCATGACGCTTTTCGGGGCAACGCTCAGGATAACTTATCTATCAATATATGTGGGCATAGGCAAGATATCCGGATATGCGTCGATGGCGTTCATGACGCTGCTAACGATAATGAGCACCAGGGACGCAGACATCATATCGGCATTGAAAAGGCTCAGGGCCCCGTTCAAGGCCGTTTTCTTCGCATCGCTGATAGCAAGGAGCTTGAACATAATGTCCGACGACCTGGATTCGATAAGGCAGGCCCAGTTCGCCAGGGGTGCCGGAGGTGCGTCTACAAACATAATAAAGAAGGTCAGCGCGTTCGTAATGCTTTCTATACCTCTGACTACTTCCATGATAAAACGTTCCGTAGACATGGGCTTTGCGCTCGAATCCAGGGGATTCTCCAAATCCAAGGGGCTTTCCGACTTCATCTCAGAAAAGAGGTTCAAGGCGAGCGACGCCGCAATAGTCGCTTTCGGCGCTTTCATGCTTATGCTTCCGTTTATCTGACCCGGTGTAATCATGGATTCAATATCTATAAGCGGTTTCTATTGGAGATATCCCAATTTTACCGGCATAAAGAGCGATTACGCCCTGAAAGGCATTAACCTTGAAGTCAAGGAGGGTGAATTTCTGGGCATTACCGGGCCCAGCGGCTCCGGGAAGACAACGCTCTGCTATGCCATAGCCGGCCTCATACCGCACCAGCTCAAGCTTCCGCCCAATTTCCAGGACGGGATAAGGGGAGAGATAAGCGTACTGGGCAAAACGGTAACCAAAGCAGACATTATAAACGGAGAGCTCAAGCTTTCAGGTACGGGCTCAACCGCACCGGAAGTGGGCCTTGTAATGCAGGATCCTGAAAGCCAGTTCCTCAGCATGAGCGTCATGAACGAGGTATCATTGGGCCTTCAGCTCATGGGCCTTGAAAAGAAGGAAATGCGCTCGCGCATAAAGGACGCACTGGAACTGGTCGGGCTTGGCGAGCTTTACGATTATGCAGAAAAGATTCATCCTTCAGAACTGTCTGGAGGCCAGAAGCAGAGGCTAGTGATAGCGAGCTTCCTGGCCATGAGGCCCAAGGTACTGATACTCGACGAACCTACGTCTGACCTTGACCCAAAGGGGAAGATGGAAGTTATAGAGACCATCGCAAGGATAAAAAAGGAATCGGGAATGACGATAATTCTGGTCGAGCACAATCCCGACGTGATGCTCAGGTTCGCCGACAGGCTAGCCCTGCTGTACGAGGGCTCCATAGTAAAAACAGGCAGGCCTGCCGAGATATATTCGGACAAGGAGCTGATATCGAAGTACAACATATACGCGCCGGAGGTATCTGAACTTTCCGATTACTTTTCCGTAGATGAAACTCCAAAGCGCGGAATACCCAAAACGGAATTCAAGATAGAACGTAAAAAGCCTACGGCCTCAAATCCTATAATAAGACTTAACGGTATATCATTCTCGTACGACGATGGGACCAAGGCCCTCGACAACATAAATCTTGAAATAGAAAAAGGCTCACTTGTGGCTTTGGTGGGCCAGAACGGCTCTGGCAAGAGCACGCTTTCAAAAATAATATCAGGGATACTCGCACCCGGTTCAGGCACCGCAGAGGTTACTGGACTGAATCCGCGCTCGAAGAGGGACAGGCTCAAGCTGCCACTGCATGTCAGCTACGTTTTTCAGAATCCGGACCATCAAATATTCACCAGAAGCGTCACTTCCGAAGTCAATTATTCTTTGAAGAATGCGGGCATAACAGGTAAGGAAGCCGATGAGAAGATTGCTGGCATACTCAAACGCGTGGGCCTTTCGGACAAGGCAAACGAGGATCCAGTATTCCTTGGCAGGGGCCAGAAGCGCAGGCTCGCAGTAGCAAGCAGCATAGTAATAAAGCCCGAAGTGCTCATAGTCGACGAGCCGACCACCGGGCAGGACTACAAAATGGCAATGGGAATAATGGAGATAATAAAAAGCCTGAACGAAGAGGGCGTCACCGTTCTGCTTATAACCCACGACATGAGGCTGGTGGCAGAATACTGCCGCAGGGCCATAGTAATGAGCAAGGGCTCAATAATATTCGACGGAACTCCGGAAGCCCTCTTCATGGATGAAAATGTGCTGCGCCTATCATCGCTGTCGGAGCCCCAGTCGGTAAGGTTATCCAAGGGCATGATGGATGCCGGCCTGCTGGACGAACCGCTGATAAGCGCCGGCGAATGGCTTAATTTCTTCAATTTCCTGAAATCGAAAACGAAGATAGTTTTCAAATCCTTTGCTGATATCTATTCAAGTGCGGAGAAGATGGCAGCAGAGCTAAAGAGTGCCGGCGTGCCAAAGGGCATGATATACGTAGAAAGGGGAGGGATGGTGCTGGCTTCTGCGCTTTATCCGAAGCTAGGAAACATAAAAACCTATGGCATATCCGCAAGCCACTATAACGACATAGGCGCATCAACCAAAGATGTATTCGTACGCGGCATAGAATCGCTTAAAATCCCAAGCGGAGAAGGATATGTTTTGGTTGTGGACGAGCTGGTAGATACTGGAAAAACCCTGGCCAGCATAATGGGGCAGTTGCGTTCCGCTTTCCCCACGGAACGGTTCGTAACGTGCACAATGCTTACAAAGCCGCGCTCGATTATAAAACCTGACATATACGCAGAAGAGGTTTCAGACGACACGTGGGTTGTTTTCGATTATGAAAGAAACGAGGCTCTTTCGGAATTCGAAAAGGCAAACCCTGCCATGCTACCAGAACTTCGCAAGCATTTTGCTTCTTACTCAGGGTATGAATATTCAAGCATTTACAAGAAAATAGACGAATTCTGCCTGAACATAGGCCGGAAGCCGATGGCCATAGCTTACGAGAATCCCCTGGCGCTGGTACAGGCAAGGCTGCTTTCGGACCGGCTCGGGGTAAAGCGTCTCATCCCAATAGATGGTAATGCTGCCGGTATCGTCAAGCCTCAAACCGAAGACATGATTGTAGTAGGATCTACGAAAGCGGCAGTAGAAAGAATAAGTGCGGCGATGGGGCTGAAAAAGCCCCTTGCGTTCATGGCAAAAGCCTAACGCGTCACGAAACAGTTCCTGCAACGCGGCTGGTACGCCTCCTTGCCGCCTATGACTATGCGTGGTCCAGACTCTGCAATGCCGTCGATCATCCTTTGCGAGAACACGGCTTCCTCTCCGCACTTAGTGCAAACTGCAGTAAGCGAATATATGTAATCGGCATACACAAGAAGCTTCTCGGATATGCTGAACGGCACACCCTTGTAATCCTTGTTTAGCGTAGATACATACACTATTTTTTTCATTGATGCCAGCCCGTTGAGGGTGTCCTCAAGCCCGGAATCATCTTCCCAGAACTGGGCTTCATCTATTCCGATAACGTTGTAGTCAGAACTCACGTCGAATATTGCCTTTACTCCTGCCTTGCCCGTCCTTACAACCGTAGCGTCAAGCTCCATGCCCTTATGTGTTTTAACCTTGTTTTCGCCGTAGCGCTTGTCGATCTCCGGCTTGAAAAGTATAACCTTCCTTCCCGAAAAGCGCTCTCGTTCAAGAAGCTCTATAAGCCTAGACGTTTTGCCCGAGAACATAGGCCCTGTGATTACGACAAGTCTCCCTATCTCTAGCGATCTCTTCATATTCCACACCTCGCCACATCTATCTGTTCTTTTTTACAAGCCTGAACTCGTAGTCCCTCATGAGTATCTCGGCAGTTTCAAACTTATCCTCTATCTCCTTCGTAAGTTTTTTGTCCCTTCCGCCCTCGAGCTTTTCCGCGAGCTTCTTGTGGTGCTCTATCAACGCATCTATCCTCTCCTGATAAGACATACGACCACGCACATAATTGACAGCGATAGAATAATAAGCTAACGCGGGTGCCAAGTGTTAAATCCTTTGCTGGGCTAATTACAACTATGTACGAGCCAATGGTAAAGCCCCCGAGGCTCAGGAAGGGAGGAACCATAAGGATAATAGCGCCGTCAAGCGCTGCCACATCTACCAGCTCTCTGCCAAAGGCGGTGAGGTTTCTGGAAAAGCAGGGCTTCAAGGTGAGCCTGTCCCAGAGCATGATAAGAGAATCGCCCACGCGATACCTGACTGCCGGAGACGCAACCAGGAAGAACGAGATAGAGAACGCTTTCAAGAGCGACAAATACGACGCGGTAATGGTATTGCAGGGAGGCGCCGGCTCCATAGACATACTCAACGGCATAGACTACGACATAATAAAGGACCACCCCAAGATATTCATAGGCTACAGCGACATAACGCTCCTGCAGCTGGCGTTCATGAGGATGGCCCACATGGCTTCTTTCCAGGGGCCCATGCTTATAGACCTTTTCGAGGAGGACGAAGCAGCGCTTCAGACCAACTGGAATAGCCTCATAGGCATAATAAGCAGGGGCGAGGAGGCCATGATAAAGAACCCGCTTGAAAGCGGATGGGCCAAATCCATAAACGACGGCACTACAAAAGGCCAGCTTATGGGTGGCAACCTCACTGTATTTTCATTGATAGTTGGTACAAAATACATACCAGACGCGCGCGGAAAGGTTCTTTTCTTCGAGGACGTAAACGTGGAGCCATGGATGCTCGACAACCTGCTGACATCTCTTGTGATAAAAGGAGTACTGAAAAAGGCAAATGGCATAGTCTTCGGGCAGCTGCCCAACTACGGAATAGAAAACATATCCGAATCGCAGGGCGTTACCTCATACCTAATGAAACACCTTTTCATAGAGGACTACATAAACGCAACCATGCACAGCACGCTGCAGGACCTGTTCTCGAACAAGATGCCAAAGAAGCCTGCATTCATAGAGTTCGCCTGCTGCCATGGCAAATACATAACTACAATACCTATGGGTATCAGGGTAAAACTCGACGCCTCCCAGTGCACCATGGAGATGCTGGAACCAGGAGTAGAATGAATCTTATTATTTAAAGACAGCGCCTGCGCATAGCGCAGGCGCGTCCTCTGGGGTTTTGCCAAGTTTCCCTGGCAATATGAAATACGCAATAAAAGTATTTAAACATTACCTTAATTCCTCAATTATCACTTAAAGTAAAATAATTGTAGTAAAGTATAAATAACTTAACCACAAAACCTGACTGGACAGTGCGCAAGCCATGCACAATACAAATATGGCAGACAGCTTTTTCTGGGGTTTAACCTGTGCGTAGCAAAGGCGCGTCCGAGGGGTTAGAATGGACACAAACGAAGAAGGTGAGCGTGAGCCAAAGGAAGGAAAATTGCGAAGGGAGTTCATGTACGAACAGGAAATAAGGGACGGCATCGAAAAGCTCTTGGATTACAAATACGGGCTCGTGGGCATAGATCCTGATGAAGTAAGCACATCCACGGTATCGGAGCTCGTCAGGGCGATAGCCCTGGTGACCGAAGAGGACATGACTGCACAGCTAACGAAAAGAACCATGAACAGGGTGCTTGTTTACAGGCACAGTTCCGAAACAACTCCTTCGGGCTTCAGTTTTTTGGCTTTTGGGCATAAGTGACCAAAGGCCCTTTTTCTTTTTTTTATGTGCGTTTGGCCTTATTCATGACAATAGACTCTCTCATCGCAGTTATTTTTCTGTTCATTGCGATAAGCCCTGTCCCTGCCAAAAGTATGACTATAGTCACGGCGAGCATACCGTAATCATCTATTCCGCGCGAAAGCAGGATTCCCCAAACAAATCCGGATACTGCACCGGCCAAAATCCATCCAATGCCTGCCGATACTATGCTGTTCATGTAACAATAACTACTAATCACACCGAATGGCTTTAATCCCTTGCCGTATGAACGTTTTCCCACGGAAAGAAAGCTATAAATATTATCTAAAGCGGAATACCTTCTATTACTTTATCATGTGTGAGCTAAATGCACGAGTTAGCAAACGAAGCCAGAAGCGAGTACGCTCAATCGAAAATAGGGTGTTCTGTAAAAGTAATCCCTGATCTAATCGGAAAAGCGATAAGAATATTCGACAAAATGGCTTCGCGACCCGAATTCTCAGACATAGCAAGCGGTATACACTATTCCATTTCTTTCGAAAAGGGAGACAGGTCAGCCGTTATGCACATAAAGAGCCTTTTCATGTACCCTTCAGATGAAAATAAACGTAAAATTGCGAGTATGATTGAAGAAATCAGGAAGGAAATTCAGGAAAAAGCAGGAAACGAGCTTGAACCGATACTGCGCAAATAGGCAGACCTGATCAGCAGAGGCAGTCCTCTGCCTCCACAAAGTAATTTATACTTTTTATTGCAGTTTTTATTGCAGTTTGATTATCATGGATATATTGGTAAGGGGATTCAAGCAGGGAGAGCGCATACCTGACCAGTTTACCTGCAAGGGGATAGACACGCAGCCCACTGTGGAGATAAGCGGCGTACCCCATGGCACAAAAAGCCTAGTCTTAATAATGGACGATCCGGACGCCCCGATGGGCACGTTCACGCACTGGATAGCTTATAACATACCTCCTGACGTTGGAAGGGTAGATCACGCATCAAAGCATTCAGAAATAAGTTTCGGCATAAACGATTTCGGCAATGAGGGCTACAACGGCCCGTGCCCTCCTAAGGGAAAGCCACATAGGTATTATTTCAGGGCATATGCCACGTCTTTGGAAAAGCTGCCAAAGGGCATGCACAGGAAGCCAATGGACGACAAGCTAAAGGCCAGCGTCATAGAGCACTGCGAGTACATGGGCACCTACTCCAACGGTTAACAAATAAATATTATATATGCTATTCCTATAATCGTTATCTGGGGCAATCGTATGGATGGCGAAAAAATAAGCGACTACATTGACAGGTATTCTGATTCTTTGAGAGATGTAACGCTTTGCTATTTCGTTGATAAAAAAGCATCGAAAGTGCTGCTCGCCATGAAGAAGCGCGGCTTTGGCCAAGGCAAGCTAAACGGAGCAGGAGGCAAGCTCAAGCCCGGCGAGACGATTGAGGACGCGATGATAAGGGAATCAACGGAAGAGGTCGGGGCGCGTCCAAAAAACTATTACAAAGCTGCCGTATTACGCTTTTATTTCGGCGGAAGCAATCCAAAAAGCGAAAATAACCAGAGGGTCCACGTCTACATAGCTGATGAATGGGATGGGGAAATATCGGAAAGCGAGGAGATGAAGCCGGAATGGTTCAGAATGGACTCGATACCATTGGACATGATGTGGGATGACGACAAGTACTGGCTGCCGCATGTGCTGAATGGTAAATTTGTTGACGCGCATTTCCTTTTCGGGGATTCAAACAAGGTAATAGACATGAAAATAAATTACAGGACCGCTGCTGGCAAAAACTGATACAAAAACAAAATGTTTCGCATGGAGAAAACCAATAAAAATTTTCTTAAAGTGGAATCCGATACGCAAATAACCCTAAATGCCGAAAGAGAGAAGCTTGAGCTAACTTCAAAATTATCAGGGGTAGTATTATACCATCTGCTTAGGGTGAAGGAGCCAATTACTCTGCGTGCAGCAAACGGCCTGAAAAATTCCCTTAAAAGCTATTCCCGCACCTATTCAAACGCGTGCAAGCTTTATCCAGTAACTGACAATATTGTTGACTACGCGCTTGTCATAGACCGCATAAGAAGCGAACTTGGAGTCAAAACCGTCCAAGCAAATTCATGCACTGTTGCTATAGACAATAACGCATTTCTAGATTCAATAATGGGGGAGATCGGAGAAAATTCACAGTTGCTATCCGAAGTCCTTATGAGGGTGAGCAGGAATGCATACGGTAAAATGGAAACGAAAGACACAGTAAATATGGCCAAAAAGATAATAACAGCAACGGGAACATTGTCAGACATTCACGGTTTCACAGAAGCGCTAGAAAAGATACTGGCTACCGAAAAAGCAGTAGTGGGGGCAATGGAGAGCTTTGTAGAGTCATATGCATTCTTCAAAAGAAACATCCAGGAAATAAGCGTAAGGTCGATAATGCAAAAGATCATCGGAGACGTTCCGGAAGAGATATTGCGCATGGCTTCTTCAATAACTTCCCAACACTTAGAAAGAGAATACGCCCCATCATGGCCGAAAGTGATTCTGGAAAAGTCCATTTATGGTCCCTATTACGGCATGGCCATGCATTTCAAGTCCACATCAAGCTATTTTGCGATAGTATATATCGAACCAAAAAATTACAACCTAATAGCAAATTTCGTTGTGTCGCTGAAGGACACGATAAGCGATATCGAATCATCAGCAATGCCCGGAAGAGCAGCACCGAAGCTGACGATAGCAACATATTCGGATATAGGCGTATGTATGGTGGGCTCTTCACACTTTGATCCTAGCATGGAGGGCGAAGTAAGGAACAATATCCAAAGGCTTCTTGGGAGGAAATAAATCTAACAACTTGATAGAAAAGCCAAGCAATAAAAAAGGATGCAATAAAAAGCTATTGAGGGTATGGGTTGCTTGCGCCGAAGTATGGATTGGTACTAAGCGTGAGCTTTGCCGAGGTGTATCGTTGGAGCTTTGGGAGCAAATGGCGGTAAACATAATGGAGAAAAACAAATTCAAATTCTCTTCGCAATTCGAGGCCAACGTTGCAGCGGCTTTAGACCTGATGGGCATCGGATTCTCATACAAAAACCTGCAATTCTACATAAGCAGCAAAGACGAAGTCATAACCTACACTCCTGATTTCGTACTAACTGATTCGTACAACGATAAAACCGTACTCATAGAGACGCACGGGAAGAGGTACATAGACAAAAGATTCATAGAAAAGATGAACTCGTTCAAGCACAACCCAGCAAGTTCCCCATATCACCTTATACTCATAACTGACAAGAGGCCCAAGAAGCCGAACAAGTTGAAGATAGAACTGAAGAAATACGGATACGACGTAAAGGACGTATGCGACGAGGTCTGGTACATACCATACAACGTAGTATTGGGCCTTCAGCTGCAGTTCAAGAACGAGGAGAGCTCCATATACGGGCTTTTGAACGGGCTCAGGAAAGAAGACTCATCCCAGCGCAGCACAGCGCTTTTAAGAAGCGAGCGCAGCGATTCGGTCACGATGCGCAGAAGTGCTTCGAAAAGCGTATACTGAACAAACAATAATCAGATTCGCCAGGGTAGGGATTTGAACCCTAAAGCCCGTGAGGGCACCGGTTTACCTGTCGCGCCTTTTCGCATCACCAATCAGCTCTTGACGTTTTGAAAACTCAAGACCGGCGCGTTACCAGATTCTGCCACCCTGGCATAGTGACAAGCATTACTGGTTTTGCTGAAAAAGTATATAAAGCATTCAATAAAGGTTTTCTGAATATTTGAATGCTATGTAAAGCATGCCGATAGGCTTATTGCACAAATGAAACCTTAGGACTCCTTTTGAAACCAACGACTTAAATGGTGCTAGAATGATCAATATTAGCGAGAGCCTGAAAGGGCTCATCGGATCAACCACGAAAAAGAAGCCGCGCAGCGGCAGTACATCTGCTATAGACGGAATAGATATAGGAGAAGCAATGGGCTATCCATCTACGCATCGGCTTATGTTCCACAGTGCTGAGCAAAAGACGATACCATTTGCATGGAAACAGGCTAAGGGCACGGTATATATAAAACCGTACGAATACAACAGCCCGCACATAATAATAGCAGGCGCCAGCGGAAACGGCAAGAGTACCATGCTAAAAAAGCTCATAAGAGGGCTAGCATCTTCTGGGACTAACGTTTTGCTATTTGATTCCGACAGCGAGCACTATGACATAATAAGCTCCGTTAACGGGAAAACTGTCGATCCATTCAAGGGCATAAACATATTTGCTCTAGACGGGCTCAGCGCGGGGGAACGCATACAGGAGCTCACCTCAATGTTTTCCGACGTATTCAATTTCGGATATCTTCAATCAAACGCATTGCACTCCTGCATACGCTATGCGTACTCCATTTCGGGCATGCGCTCCATCTATCAGATGAATATGGACAACGTTCCAAGCATGGCAACATTAGTTAGGGTACTCAATACATTCATCGCAAATTCCAAGACCGCAGCTGAAAAGTCAAGGCTTTATAGCATTCTCAATAGGCTTGGAGCGTTAAACCTAGGCCACGGAGAAGGCAACGCCGAAGGCATAAACGGCCTTTTTGAAGGCATTGTCGCGATACCTTTAAGGCAGGTCGGAAGTCCGTATGCAAAGAGGATAATAATGCACGAGCTTCTGCAAAGGCTGTATGCAAGGATGCATTCCATGTCGATAACACACAAGCTTTCAAATTACATAGTGATAGACGAGCTGGATTTTGTGATTTCCGATTACGATTCTCAAACCGGCATAATAAAAAAGATAGTCAGGGAAGGCAGGAAGTATGGCATAGGCATAATAGTATCTACGCACATGGCAACGGCGCTTCCGAAAGACATGGCGGAGAATTCTTCCTGCATAATCACGTTTGGCTCTCCTGATCCTTCAGAAAGAAGGTACGTGTCCTCAGTAATGGCGCACGGGGAACCGGCAATGGAGAAGTTCCTCTACGGAGAAATATCGTTCCTGAGGAAATACTATTTCCTGCTCTCGTCTCCGGAATTCGGCCTTCCGGTAAAAATAACGATAAAGGACGCATGGTCCTCTGAAGATAAAAACCAGGGTTATCCAAATTATGCTTCTGAAAACATTCTAAGACGGCCTGTGCGCAAAGAGGAAGCAATTCGGATGGGTTTTACGGAAGAGCAGATAGAATCCTTAAAAAAATCACAAAGGGTATCGAGCAGCTTCTCATCAGGCTCAGAGTGGCTGATGGCCAGAAATCCCTCCCTTAGCATAGAACACGAGCTAGGGGTAAAAGCGATCTGCGCGTGGCTTTCTGCAAACGGCATAAAAAGCCACGTGATAGACAACAGTACAGGCCCTGACGTCGTCGCTTACGTATACGGGAACAGAATGGCCTTCGAATACGAAACCGGAAAGAAATCCGCAGCTTCTACGTCAAGAATGCTAGAGAAAAGGATAGGCGATTACGGATTCGCAGTGGTGATAGTCAACGCAACGGCGTATAATTTCTACAAGTCTGCAATCGAGAAAGGAGGCATTCTCGTAATACCGGAGTCGGAAATAACTTAGCGGCTCATATTATGTTGAGGAATCCTAAAACTATGAGCACCAGCATTATCACTATGTAGATCCTGAGGAATATGAACGCGAACTTTACCCACCCGTTTACTTTCGCCCTCTTGACCGGTATCTTGGAATAGTCCTTAAGCTTCTCCTTCTTCATGAAGTTTTCCCAATCCTTCTCGTTCTTTATGAATCCAAATTCTTTTCCATCCAAGACATCCATTAAAACCACCTACAGCAGGTGCGGAAACACGAGGCTTAGACCGTAAAGGCTGCTCATGCTCACAAGCACAATCATTATCGTCACTATTGAAACATTCTCCCATCTCTTGTTGACGCGCTTTCCCATGACCTCCTTGTCGTTTACAAGCAGCAGCAGGAAAAGCAGCGCTGCCGGCATGAATATAGAAGCTATCACCTGCACTGTTATGTTGAGGAAGCCAAGCGGCACGTTCGGTATCAGGACTATGGCAGCTGCGACAAGCATGCTTATTATTCCTGGAATGTAAAACTTCCTTCCCTCGAGGAACGGCAGGTTTATGCTTTTGGGCCAGTTGAAAGCCTCCCCGACTGCCCACGAAGTGCTTGCGGTAAGCGCTATGGCTGCGATTATGCCTGCGTCTATGAGTCCCAAGGCGAAGAGCTCAACGGGAACGGTGCCTATCTTCTTCGATATCGTGCTAAGTATGAAAGCTATGTTGTAGCTCGTAGTCGAAGCTGTGCTTCCCACATGCCCGGTGCTGAAAACCAGCGTTCCGGTTAGCACAATGATGCAGATTGCCACCGTGGCCATTATGCACGCACCTACGAACGTGTCCCTCTTGCCTGCGCCAATATCTTCGGGAACTGTGCCCTTGTCTACTTCAGAGCTTTGCTGGAAGAACAGCATCCACGGCGCTATTGTCGTTCCTATGTTGGCAAGAAGCACGTATATGAAGAGCGTGCTTATGCCTCCGCTGATGTGCCAAGTCAGGAAGCTCTTGGCAACGAGGCTCCAGTCAGGATGTGCGAAGAACACAAGAGGTACGAATATCATGTTGAAGAAAGCGATTATGAGGCTGGCTCGCTCCCACTTGTGGTACCTGAGCGTAAGCATTACGGTGGATATGAACGTTATCCCTATTATGACGGCTACGAGCGGCTTTACTCCGAATATGCTCATACCGAAAGTTATACCTATGAATTCCGTAACTAGCGTGAGCGAATTTGCTATTACCAAATCCCCGAGTGAAAATGCACCCCAGAAAGGCCCATACCTTTTCCATATCATTTCAGCGTGTCCTCTCCTGGTAACTGCAGCAAGCCTGACCGTCATCTCCTGGACAAGATAAGCGGTCGGCACCATAAGTATCATCAGAGGTATGAAGAATCCGAGCCCGAATATTGAGCCGGTCTGCGCGTAAGTTATGACTCCTCCTGCATCGTTGTCGGCTACCATTACCAGTATTCCAGGGCCTATGAGTGCTATTACGAGCAGTATCCTTGTCCATAATCTCTTGTTGTGCCTGAGTCTCGCGACCTTGAGCCTGTCTATTGCCCTGAGCCTTATCTCTATGGGCAGCCCCTCTAGCTTTTTGTTTATGTCGAATGCCTCTTCGCCCTTCTGGCCCTGCTCAGGAATCATCGTTTCTTAATGCCATAAAAAGATTAATATATGCACGGAAACTAGCTTTGCACGCCTGCTGCTATTATCGGGCATCCCGAGTCTGTCAGTTTCTTTCCCGTACTTGTGAGTACATATTTAACCCTTATTGGATGCGAATCCACGACCGTTCTGCTGAGCATTTTTTCCGCTTCAAGCGATTTGAGCACAGAAGAAAGGGTCCTTGCAGTGAGTCCGGATTCCGATAATATTTCGTTGAAGAACATGCCGTCCTTTTTCGCACTCAGTATGAAGGCAACGGTAATCTGCCAGTTTGACCTTACTACCTTTTCGAGCGCTCCCCCACCAATATCATGCGAATCCAGCATGTGCTGAATAACACAGAAACTCTTGTGCCCCATTTTATCAGATATCATGCCACGGGCCATTGTATCACTATACTTGGTATATCTAATACAACTTAAGCTATTAATAACTTGTTTTACCCTTTCCATATTCTGCATTTTTATGTGCGGCCAAATGCCATAATGATGGGTTATTAATTGTTACATATACATGTGTTTTAGGTGATTTAACGGCAGGAGTGTTTGTTGATTCGTTGGCAGTAATGTTGCTGGCACTGGGCTCCAGCGCCTCGCTTTTGGCAATGTATGTGCTGTATTCGGTAAGGCAAAAGAAAACAATAGGCAATTTAGCAATACCTATAATCGGCTTCGGTCTTTTCGATGTTGCAAGCGGCTTCCTAATGTCATTCACATGGCCTCTTCCTCCGGCATACAACATGCTTTTCGGCGATCCATTGCTGTTCCTTGGCCTGCTGATGGTCATGGGAGGCTATATGCTGTACAAGAACATGAATCCGAAGGTGCTTTCGGTATTCGGTTTCTTCCTAGGCATATACATTTTCGTTGAAGCGGTTGCCATATACAACTTCAAGCTGGAGACAGGGGTTGACCTCATAAGCTCAATGGGCCTTTACCTTGCATCTGGCCTGGCAGCAATATTGTCGCCATTGATATACCTTGATCCTAAGAGCAACAACGGAAAGTGGGCATATTACCTTTTGGCAGTGCTCCTGATATTGGCCGCATTCGCTGCGCTGTTCATAGGCTATGCGGGAATATACGGGCATCTTCTGGCTCCGCCCTGAACGGTTTGATTCGTTTGCCGCGGATTTTCGCGGCATAATTTTTAGTATTCTCGATTCCAGCTAATGGCAACTACCAATAAACCCATACCGGGTGGCAAAACGCACAACATGTCGAATAGGGATCTGGCAATACTCACTGCTATGTCCATAATAGGGCTGATTGCTTCTGGCATAGTCATATACGAGCTCTATGTCATACATCACCCGCCGCCCTTCTGTGTGCTCAACTCCACGCTTGCATCTACGCCGTTCAACTGCATGAAGGTCCTAACCAGCGGCTATTCGAGCGTCTTTGGGGTTTCCTTGGATTTTCTCGCTTCGCTTTGGTTTATCATAAACATAGCCCTCGTCTTCATGCTCATGTATATGGCTAGGCAGGTGGCCAAGCGCGTCTTCTACGTGCTTTTCGTATGGCGCTTCTTCGGCCTGGCCATAGTTCCATATCTGATATACTTGGAATTCTTCGTAGTTCACTCGATATGCTTGTACTGCACGATAATGCACGGGGCCATAATCATCGACTTCGTAATCGTGTCATATTTCCTTTTCTCAAGGCATTCAAAGATCCGCACCTATCTGTTCCAAGCGCAGGGATTGGCATAGTCCACGGCAGTCTATATTGCAATGGGCAAGCAATGCTTTGTCCATAACATAAAAGCAATTTAAAGCTGCATTCCCAATTGCATACGATGCGCAATGCCAATAAAAACAATCCTCAAATTTTACGATGGCGATGTTGGTATAACGGTCGGGGAACTACCCGATTCGGATGCAGACAAGCTCGATAAATTCGTTACCAACACTAACGACAACATATTCGCTTGGAAAATAGGGGACTCTTTCACGCCGGAGCAGGCCGGAGCTCTGCTTTCAAGGTACAGCAGGACCTCATTTACCGGAAGGGAGCTACTGCTGAAGGAATTTCTTCCGAATTCAAACCGCGGCAGGGAGTTTTTCGAATCGTGGCTTGTGGATTACGGCGACGATTCAATACAGGAAATGGCCGGCGGCATTCCGACCTCGTGCGAGTTCGTGTCCAACCTTCTCGCAAAGGTCATAGAGGACGGGAGATTCGCTTCCTACATAGAGAAATCGACAAGGTACGTGTCATTCGACAAAAAGCTTCCTGATGGCAGCTACATGTTCTACAAGGACAAGGAGATCATGGGATCCAGGTTTGCCGACGAATATCTGGAGCTGATGAACGGGCTTTTCGAATCGTATTCCAAGCACATGGAAAAAATGGTCAAGCATATCGGGGATATGAACCCAATCGAGGACCAGAAATTCAGAATAGGCGACGCATCTATGAGCCTGGCCGAGCTCGACAGCAAGTCCGAGGAACGCCTGGGCGTTTCCGTCAAGGACCTGCAACGTGCATATGCGAATTCCGTAAAGGCGAATGCCCTTGACCTTATGCGAGATTATCTTCCAATGGCCACACTTACGCACGTAGGCATAAGTGCAAACGCCAGGGCATACGAGGCCCTTATGCTGAAACTGCTTGCATCTGGGCTTTCGGAGGCAAAGCATGTCGGAAACAGGCTTTATGAAGAACTCTATAAGATCGTTCCATCGCTTGTGAAAAGAGTTTACGACATCCACGGCAAGGAATTCGTTTCATTCCTGCACGACAGGGACAGCTCGGTCTCAGAAGCCGTGGCTAAAATCGATCTCTCTTCGAAAGGTCGCGATGCCTCATCGCTGATAGATTATACTGGCATCGGAACCCTGAATCCGGACCAAAAGGCATCGGTCGACGTGGCCGGCGCAGTGCTTTACAGGTTTGGGCGTGGCATAGCACTAAGCGACGCCATTGCAGCCGCTGGTAAAATGGACGAGGCACAAAGAAACGAGCTTATTTCCAAGTACGTAGGGATAAGGAAAAATAGGAGACACAGGCCCGGAAGAGCCTTCGAAAATGTCGAATACCTGTTCGACTTCATAGGCAGAATAGGGATTTATAGGGACCTCCAGAGGCACAGAGTAGGGACGCAGGAAAGGCAGAACTTTACAGTTGATTACGGCTACGATACGAGAAAAGAGTATGAAAGCATAGGTATAACCGAAGATTATAAGTCAAAGATGTCCGAGGTGATTGCTCTTTACGACAAACTGCGCGATAAGTTTCCGATGCAGGCACAGTATGTAGTGACATTCGGCTTCAAGACGCGGTGGTACTACAGGATGAACGCCAGGGAGCTGTATCACATGGTAGAGCTCAGGACGACTCCAAGCGGCCATCCCGATTACAGGAAACTAATGCAGGATTCCTTCAAAATGGCGGAGGCAGTGCATCCGTCAATAACAAAGCACATGTCTTTCGTGGATATGTCGGACAAGCAGCTCGGCAGGCTCGGTGCCGAGATACGCATTGCGCAGAAACGCAACGCTCTGAAAAGCGCATAACGTGCCTGCCAATGCAGATATCCTGCATATCAGTACTCAAGCCCTGGATATAACGGGAACCTGTCGCACAGAGCAATAACCTTTTCCCCAAGTTCGCGCAATCTTGCACTTTCGCCTATCCTCTTCTTGAAATCCCTTATGTACGCCTGCCTCTCATCCTTTCCGGATGGAAGCGACGAGTCCTTTATCTCCTCTATGCATGCGCTCATAATGTCTGCTATCTCTTCCATTTCAGGTTCCTTCATGCCTCTTGTCGTAACGGCCGGAGAGCCTATGCGTATTCCGCTAGGATAGAAAGGCGACGATGGGTCCTTTGGTATGGTATTTTTGTTGACTGTTATTCCTATCTGGTCCAGCGCCTCCTGCGCAAAAACTCCGAATCCCTTTCCGTAATTGGTAAGGTCCACGAGCATCATGTGGTTATCCGTGCCTCCGGTAACGAGCCTGAATCCGTGTTTTTTCAGCGCTTCTGCAAGCGCCTTTGAATTGAGTATCATTTGCTTCGCATAATCTTTGAATTCCTGCGACATCGCCTCCTTGAAAGCCACCGCCATGGCAGCTGTAGTATGGTCGTGCGGGCCTCCCTGCATCCCTGGGAATACCGTCTTGTCTATCTTGTCTGCGAGTTCCGGGTCCTTTTCCAGCCCTTTGTCGGTCACCATAATGATTGCTCCTCTCGGCCCGCGCATCGTCTTTTGGGTCGTAGTCATGATTATATGGGCATACTTTGCAGGGCTTTCGTGCATTCCTGCTACCACTAGGCCAGCAATATGCGATATGTCGGCTACTAGGTAAGCTCCGACAGAATCTGCTATTTCCGAAAACTCCCTGAGCGGCAGCGCCCTCGGGTAAGCAGAAGCTCCAATCCAGATGAGCTTTGGCCTGTTTTCCTGCGCCAGCCTCCTGGCTTCATCTATGTCTATGTAGCCTTCGGCGCTCACGTGGTACGGCACGCTTTTGAATATCTGTCCGCTTTCGCTCGTCTTCCATCCGTGCGTAAGGTGCCCCCCGTCAGTAAGATTTTGCCCCATTATGACGTCGCCAGGCTTGCATACCGAGAAATATATGGCAAAGTTGGCCGGAGATCCAGAATAAGGCTGCACATTGGCATGCGGCACGCCGAAAAGGGCCTTGGCCCTATCTATGGCTAGCCTTTCCGCCCTGTCTACAAATTCATTTCCTCCATAGTAGCGTTTTCCTGGATATCCTTCTGAGTATTTGTTCGTGAACACAGAGCCAGAAGCTTCCAGGACTCTTAGGCTTGCAAAATTCTCCGAGGGTATGAGCTCTATAGATTTTCGCTGCCTTGAAAGCTCCCCAGTCATCGCATCATAAAGTTCAGCGTCGAACTCCTTTATCTCATCCACGGCCATCAAAACACCGCTAGTCCTTAGCTGGAAGAATAAATAAGCATTTTGGAAAGTTGTTTCGTTACTTTTGAATGCCGTTGCGCTTCATGAACTCGTCCACGCGCTTAACGTCCTCCATGTCCTTTTCCCTGCCGAAAGCCTTTTTCCAGGCAACAACTTCCTCAAGCCGCACTACAGGGATTCCTTCTACGATTTCAGCATTTTTTATGAGCAGTGCTGGATCCGGGTTATAAGTGCCGAAATTCCAGTCGTCGCCAATCTCAAAGCAGTCTTTTTGCAGCATTTTTCTGTCTTCTGGAAATTGCTCCTCTTCCCATCCCTGCTTCTTGAGCTTTTCGTAAACCTCGTGCGTGGCTATAATGTCTATGTCGTGAGATTCCCTAATTCCGTGGGCTGCGAGCGGCACAGAGCCGAACAGCGCATATTCTCCGATGTGGAGACCAAGCGATTTTGTCCTTTTGACTATCTCGTCAAATTTCATGAAAGCAACACCAAAAACCTAAGCATGGGGCTGCCGAGATTTGAAAGCTTGGCTGCATTGAAACACGCTTTTTGGCTTAATAATGCTTAGGGTTTAAAGTATTTAATAAGGGTGGGTTCGGGAAATTTGCCCTTGAATCGTATTTGTAGACTTACTTATCAGAGCAGATTTAATACTTTGTAAGTAAATATTTATTAGATTTTAATATGTTAACAATAAGTTCCGCATCTTTTATAACAGTTTTTGGTATTGGTGCTGTAGTGGTAGTCGCTATAATAGCATATCTAGTAAGAAAATTACTTAGCTATGAACACAGGATAACAGAAATAGAAACAAAAATAGGTGATTGGAGTCAGTATTTTAAAATTGTAGAAAATAAAGTTGCAAGCCAAATTGCAAGTCCTAACAAGAACAGAAAAGTACGAAGAGAACAAAGGCGATAGTATGGTATCACAACTTGATCATAATTCCGCAGAAAGGTTGAATCAAATCCTAATTAAAGTTAGATCAGGGACTGAAACTCCGCAGGAAAGACAATTATTGATAAAAATAATAGAAAGCATAGCACCAGAGGAGATGGAGCTTTTTGTAAAAAGACATGGGATAGATTCAGTAGACGCATTGAGAAGATATATAAGAGACAGAGATAACAATGAGCTAATAGGAGGGTTAGTAATATTGGGAGTTGCATTACTAACTGCATATCTTTTATCAAAAAAGTAATAAACATTATTGTTAGATATGATATATAATAAGATGTGGGGTTATCTTAAGGTCATTTTATATGCTTTTATTTTTTAATTGCATTGTAGTAAAGTATATAATATTTTACTTTAATAATACATTTACAAAATGCGAATGGCTATACGCTATACAAAACTAGCTGCGTTTTCTGGGTGCAAGGTTTAAAG
>JAKAUR010000039.1 GCA_021827665.1 Microcaldota archaeon | reverse complement strand
TTCCGATCTTACACGCTGATACCCGGACTGAACCTCGTGCTCCTGGGCACGCTGGCGATAGCGTACCAGTTGATATACGGGGCGGCAAGCACGCCGATAGGCATAATCACGGACAGGAGCAAAAACGAGGGCTTCATGGTTGCCGTCGGCATTGCCATACTCGGGCTTTCCATGTTCGCGTTTGCCGGATCCTTTGCCATTGCTTCGCTGCGCCTGCCGTTCATAATAGCGGGAGTATTGCTTTTAGGCACTGGCACGGCATTCTATCACCCAATAGGCGCATCAATACTGAAAGGCGTCTACGGGAAGAAGGCTGCGAAGATGATGGGCATAAACGGCAGCGCCGGCAGCTTCGGCAGGTCGGTAATGCCGATACTGCTCGTTTTCCTTATAACCGCATTGGGCACGTCTTTTGCGCTCGGGCTTATCGGCGTCGAGCTCATTATAGCTTCGGGCATAGTGTACGTAGGCCTTATGGCATTCAATAAAAGCATAAGGGCCGGATTTGGAGGGCTTAATGTTTTGAAGAACAAAAGGCAAGCGCCTGCGGCAAAAGTCAGCATATTCAAATCCGGCTATGCTGGCGTCCTTTTCCCGCTTGTGGCAGTCATCTTCGTGAGGTCCATGTTCATGACTGGCATGTACACGTTCGTCCCCGAATACCTTAAAGTGGTAACGCATTCCGAGGTATTGGTCGGCACGATACTCAGCGTAAGCTTCGTTTTTGCCATATTCGGGCAGCTTTTCTTCGGCTACGTGACTTCCAGAAAGGGCGGCCGCTATACCATAACCGTAACCGCCTTCGTTTCTGCGATAAGCTATGTGCTTTTCCTGTACGCCAAGAGTGACATCTATTTTGCATTGGCTATGCTTTCGATTTTCATTTTCGTAACCTTCAACGGCTTCGCCGTGATATTGGGATATGTTAATCAGCTGGTTCCGAACAGGATAGCCAACAGCTCCAACGCTTTTACCTGGGGCATAGGGCAGATATTCGGAGGCGCTGCAGGAGTCGGCGTAATGACCCTGCTCCTCAATTACGTAAGCGTCATGGATGCGATGTGGTACATGTCCATATTCATGTTCATCTCGATATTCATGCTCCCTCTGCTTTACAGGAAGGGCAAAAAAACGGTAACAAAAAGGAAAAAATAAATAAGAAAGGCTTAAAATTTGATATTATATAACCAAAACGCCTGAAGCCAGAACAGCTTGCGTATGGCTTGATTCGGATTTTGACATTCGATCCGCTTAACACGTGTGCACATGGAGATTTCAAGAGAGAACACCATACTCGCAGTAATAGTGATAGGAACGCTAATGGCCTCCATCGACTCAACGATAGTGCTGCTCGCGTTCCCTGCTATGACGCAGGCGCTGCATTCCACGATAGCCACCATAATATGGGTCATACTCATATACATGATTGTCGTTGCCGTTTTCTCCACGCAGTTCGGCAGGATAGGCGACATATACGGCAGGAGCAGGATGTTCAACCTTGGCTTTGTCGTCTTTACCATTGCATCCTTTCTTTGCGGCATAGCGCCAACCGACATAAGCCTGATAGCATTCAGGGCGATTCAGGCAATAGGCGGAGCCCTGATAGCGTCAAACAGCAGCGCGATAATAGCGGACACTTTCGAAAGGCATAGGATAGGCAGGGCTTATGGCTTCACAGGCATGAGCTGGAACATAGGCGCGCTTCTCGGAATACTGCTCGGAGGCATAATAACGACTTACATAGGCTACAGGTACATATTCTTCATAAACGTGCCCATAGGCATAGTGGCAGTGATATTAGGGCTGCGCTACGTCAAGGACAACAACAGGAGCAAGGACAGGCTTGACATGCCGGGAATGGCGGCCCTTGCCGTGGCCATAGCCCTGATAGCGTATGCAGGCATAAGCTACGCCTCGATAGGGGTAAGCTCGCCGAATGTAGCGCTTTTCATACTGGGAGTCATTGCGGCAATAATCTTCGTAATCATAGACAAGAAAGTTAAGATGCCTACGATAAACTTCACGATGTTTAAGAACAGGATATTCAGGAATTCGCTGATGGCCTCGCTCTTCCAGGGGCTCGGCTTCATGGGTGTGACGTTCCTGCTCATAATGTACCTGCAGGGGGTGCGAGGCTATTCGCCCCTTGATGCATCGCTTGTGCTGCTCCCTGGTTACGTCGTAAGCGGAGTGCTCGCGCCGTATATGGGACGCTACTCGGACAAATTCGGAGCTAGGCTGATAGCTACAATAGGAATCCTGTTCATGGTCTGCGGAGTCCTGTTCTATCTCTCGTTCCTTGGGATCTCTACCCCTATATATTACATAGTGGTGGGAACCATAATAACCGGATTCGGAGGCGCGATGTTCTGGCCCGCCAACAACAGCGCAGTCATGGCCAATGTGTCCGGCGAGCTCAGGGGCGCCGCATCCGGCACGCTCAGGCTCTTCAGCAGCCTCGGCCTGATAGGCAGCTTCATAATAGCCTTCGTCGCCGCGGCATCGGCGGTGCCAAGGTATCTGGCTTTCGAAATATTCGCAGGTACCTCAAAGGTCATAGGAGGAATAGGCAAGGGATTCGTCGCAGGCATGCACGTAGCGTTTTTAGCCCTGATGGCAATGCTGATAATTGCAGGGATATTCTCCTTCGTCAAGGGCAAGGAGAACAGGTCCGAAAAGCTGGCGCCTGAGGGTCGTCATGGCTCAGCGAAGAATGGATGGGCCGGCAGCGGCAAACCTTCTGCATTGGCTAAAGACAGGATACGGGCTTAAATGTTGCATTGTTCAAGATATAATGTTAATACGATGTTATTTTTAGGATGGTGCTGCAACGGATAATCTCGAAAAGGCAAGGGGGCGGAGCTTCAGGTTCCTGCTTTATTCAAGAGCCCTTAGGAGCGCTGCACTTATATACATGACGCTATCGTTTTCGCTGTACCTGCACGCGCTCAAAGTGAGCATAATAAACATAGGCATAGTAGCTGCATTTACGATGCTTTTTGCTCTTTTCCTGACGCTGGGCCTAGGAATGCTAGGAGACAGGAAGGGCTACAGGTACGAACTAATCATATCTGAATTCTTCACAATGGCAGGAGCCTTCCTGATAGCGTCAAGTTCCGGAGTGCTGCTTATAATGGTGGGAATGATAATTGCAGGAATAAGCACAGGATCCGGCGGCATGAGGGGAGCTTTCTCTCCCGGCTCAAGCGCTTACATAGCGAGCATTTATGGCGAGGAGAAGGAGCGCGTCAAGAAGTTTTCATCCATAAACATAATTGCAGCGGCGTTCTCCATAGTCGGAAGCATAATGTTCGGAATAGTGGGATTTGTGAGCGTTTATACCGGAGCGCTTAACGCATACAGGTATCTTTTCCTTGTAGCGGCATTCATGATGCTCGGCTCGCTTGCTTTCGTGATGCTTCTCACCGAGCCGGCGAGGCCCAAGAAGTCAACGCGCATCATGAAGCACGAGAGCATGAAGTACATAATGAAGATCATAGCAGCCAACGTCGTAGGAGGCGCAGGAATAGGTATAGCGATACCGCTGCTTCCGCTGTGGTTCAACCTCATGTTCAAAGCGACCAACGTTGAGATAAGCGCAGTGTTCGGAATTTCGTATCTCGCTACTGCTCTCGGGGCATATTATGCGTCTCACCTTGCAGGAAAGGCAGGCATACTCAATATGGCTGCAGGCACTAGGTCGCTAAACGGGATACTCCTTGTGGCTCTTGCTCTGTCCCCTGCATTTCCCATAGCCGGAGCAGTATATATAATCAGGGCTTTCGTCTCTGGCTCCGGCAGCCCCAACAGGTCCACTGTTACAGTAAATGGCATAGGCAACGAGGATTACGGAACCGCGACAAGCCTGCAGGGCATAGCAACGAGGGTTTCGCAGCTTAGTTCCGGAGCCAGCGGATACCTTCTCGATTATGCGCTTCCTCTCCCTCTTGAGATCGGAGGAGTCCTGCAGCTCATAAGCGGAGCTTTGTACAAGATACTCCTGAAGCCTAAGAACAAATGACCATTTTTATACTTTACCTGCGAAAATCGATTGAACATTGCGGCTTTATTGAAGCTGAGATTGCCGGCTGCCGGCGTTGGGCTGACCGGGCAAAGGCAGGCATTTTGAATATGTTAGGATAGCAACAGGACCGGAGCGCTCCCTGGAGAAAGCACGGGTGCGCGTTGAACAGATCGATGCGCATGCGCCACGGGCAAAGCCACTTTGGCAGAACATTATGATGAAATAGGTGCACACATGGTAATCGCATATTTTGTGAGGCATGGAGAAGCCGAAACCAACAGGAATGACATTCTGTCGTCCAAGTACGATGGCTATCCGCTAACGGAGCACGGTAGAGCCCAGATATCGGAAACTGCAAGGCAGCTAGATGGCATTGAGTTTTCCGAAGCGTATGCCAGCCCTGTCCTTAGGGCCAGGCAGACGGCAGAGATACTCAGAATGAAAAGAAAGCTGGACATAAAGATCGACGAAAGGCTGCGCGAGCGTGGAATGGGCGAGATGGAGGGAAAACCGGCGCACAAGGGCAATTGGATAATCCCGATGCTGAGAAAGAGAGAATATTCGATGGGCGTGGAAAGCTTTGACAGCATATCCGAAAGGGCATACTCTTTCCTCGAAGGGCTTGAAGGCGATGGCAATATAATCATAGCCACGCACGAGAGCCCCATATCGATGCTTGCATGCAGGATTCTCGGATTCAACGAATTCATGGGAAAGGGCATAAAGGTTGGCAACGGCTCTGTCACAGTGGTCGAGATGAAAAAAGGAAAGAAACCAAAGCTTTTGGCGCTTGGATCATATTCGATAGGCATTAGATACATGAAGGATAATGCAAAAGGATAAATCGCGGTGCTTGCATGAGCCAATATATTAAAAAAGCTGTAGTCATATGCGGCGGAGAGGGAACGCGTCTAAGGCCGCTGACCTACGATACGCCTAAGCCGCTCGTAAAGGTAAACGGCGTCCCAGTAATAGACAACGTCGTCAGGGAACTCAGGCGCAACGGAATCGAAAGGATAACCATGGCCGTGGGCTACAAGAAAGAGATGTTCGTAGAGCATTTTGGCGACGGGTCCGGAAGCGGCCTGCACATAGATTACAGCATCGAGGACAAGCTGCTCGGCACAGGCGGCGCAATAAAGAAAGCCCTTGAGGAGAAGGCGCTGCCTGAAAAGGACGAGGACGTTCTCGTAGTGAACGGAGACAACATATTCGAGATAGATTTAAAGGGGATGCATGAGCTGCATAGTTCCAAGGGTGCCATAGCCACGCTTGCGGTCAAGGCCGTGGACGACATAACCGGATACGGAGTCATAAGCGTCGATGACGGAATAATAAGAAAGTTCGTAGAGAAGCCCGACCCGAAGGATGCTGAGAGCAACCTGATAAACCTTGGCATATACATATTCAATTCAGGCGCCGTGCACATGCTGCCAGAAAAAGAATCCTTTTCCATGGAGAGGGACTTTTTTGCAAAGATTCCAGACACGGGAAGGCTCTGCGCTTACGTATCGGATAAGATATGGTACCCGATAGATACGATTGAGAGATACAGGAAGGCCTCGGAAGAATGGAGGCCGTCAGAATGAGTAGGCATCTGTCAACCTAGCATGCTTAGGGCTTATTGCCCCCTAAGCACAAACTTCGACTTTTTCGGGTTTTCGCCATAGCCCCTTATCGGCTACAGCTTTTCCTTTGACCATGCCCGCACGAATGCCTCGTTTTACATCTCCTTTGCGTTTACGCTTTTGTAAACCTAGAGTGCGTTACCTGGCTTTTTTATGTTGTCAGGATTTGGCGCTTTCGCCGCAATTCCTACCTGTGCCATCGTTATGCTTATCGTGAAGTACAGGAATTCCCAACCCTCGAGCAGCGACCTGATGCCGTTAATTATTTGAGCGTTGCATCTGCTGCACCCTTTTAAGCTTACGGACTCGCAATGCATACGCTTTAGGATGGCGAGGTGCACTCTGCCGCATTGATTTGAGTGCGAGCAGCGCCTTCTCCATCTGGGCCCTGTTGCCTGTAGCAACCCTTATGCACGGATCATCAAATCCCGTAAACTCCTCGTGCGTATTTTTAAGGGTAACAATCCCGTGCTTGAGAAATGCGCCGTGGCAGATGTCCCTCTCTTTTTCCGAATCGAATATGAGAAGCGAGAATGGAAGATCGTGTTCCCTGATCTTAAAACCTAGACTCTTGCATGCGGACTCGAAATCCAATTTTATCGATTTAAGCCGCTCCGCCTCGGTTTTGTAGTAGCTCATGCTTTTGAATACCGCAATCCCTGCGGCGCGGGCTACTCTATTTACGTTGTATTCGTGCGTGGAATTCTCGAGCAGCTTTATTGTCTCAGGATTTGATATTATGTATCCCAGCCTTACGCCTTCGGTGGCGAAAGCCTTTGAGAAGGTGCGTGCGACTATCAGGTTCTTGTACTCTTCGATTGAGTCGGCGACAGTCTCGTTGCAATATTCATAATATGCCTCGTCGACAGCCACAATGCCCTTCGTTCTGGAAGCCATATCCAGTATTTCCGCCTTTTTGACAACATCCCCTGTAGGGTTGTTTGGCGTGCATACCCATGTAAGGGATGCCCAGTCCAAGTCTTCTTGGCCGAAATTTATCCTGAATGGAGAGCGGACTATGCTTTGCCCTTTTATCTTAATTTCCGAGCCTGTGCCCTTTGCTATCCTTTCAAATTCCGAATATGTAGGCGCCTGTATGAGGACCTTACGGCCAAACTTATAGGTAATCAATACTATTGCTTCGTCGCAGCCGTTTGTAACCATGACGTTCTCCGGCTTCACGTTAGAGTATTCAGCTATTGCCCTCTTCAGGTCCATGTAACCCTCGTGAGGATAAGAATTTGCCATGTCCAAGGAGCTTTCCATTGCCTTGCGTACTGCAGGAGACGGCCCATAGCATGAGCCAGTATAACCAAGGTGCGTTTTCGTTATGCGTTTCCCCATAAGCTATTTTTCGCCATCGGCATTGTAAAGCCAATATTATTTAACATAGGATTAAAATAATTGTGCTATATCATTTTGCTTTAAAAATAAAAAAGTTTGGCGCAACTGCGCCAAACGCCTGGACCTTTCAGAGCCTGTATCCCACCATGCCGCCGATCAGCGAGAGAACGAATCCAGCGAATGCGAGCACAAAATAAGATGTGCCAAGGGTCATTGCCGTGAATGTTATCCCTGTTGCCGCAGCGAAGTAAAGACCCAGGTTCTTGGTGTGCTCACCTGATATAACCTTTGGTTCCGCCAGATATGTGAAGCTGAACACGAAGAGCGCTATTGCTGCTATCACGGACACTCCGGCGAACACCGGAAGCCAGAACGAACCAGTCCCGTTGAAGACCACTCCGACAGGCATGTCATCGGCCGCCATCAGGTAAACGAGTACCAGATAGAAAAGGCTGCCCACGAACTCCAGTGCGAAGACTCCTCCGTTGGTCTGCTTGCTGCTTGAATGCATCATATGTTTTGCCATATAAATCTATTTTAAAGCAATTAACAGATTTTTAAATCTTTCGTTGATATTAAGTCAGAGGCATTCATTTACGCAATGCGGCCCATATGCGAATTATAGCGCTTCGGTTAAAATTCCTTGATGCGGATTCGTTTAGGGCATTAATAAATATTTAAAAAATAGAATCATAGTGTTCAGCTGCGCCGTTGGCTTAAACCCGATACCCGGGCATGCGTACGGCTTTTTGATAAGATGA
>JAKAUR010000017.1 GCA_021827665.1 Microcaldota archaeon | reverse complement strand
TATCTGGTAAAGCAGGCCTTTGTTCATTATGTGGGCAATATTGTCGTATTTGCCGTAGGGAGTGGACAGCTGCGCAGCCTCTCCAGTCGATATGTTGTTAAATGTGCTTATGTTCTGCGCGAATATACCCATGTATACTTTTATTGAGCCTTGTGCAGGGATGCCGCGGCTTATGTTTAGCCAATATATGGTGTTCGCACTAGTATTGCTGGCTCCGGCTTCAAGCCATGAAGGCACCGCAGTTCCGTTGGAGTAGAAGAACATAATGTTGTCGAGGTTGCCGGCTTCTGCATATTTGTACGCGAGGCTGTTGAACGTGATCTCCTGCTGGAACGGCGCTGGGGTGTTGCTCGTCTGGCTGTTGGTTATAAGTATGGGTATGTAGAACTTAGGAGAGCGCAGTATGTGCAGAGTTTTTGTAGCCGTTGTGAGATTGGTGTAATTGGCGTCGCCGGGCGTGTATGCGTAGAAGCTGTAGTTGCCTATGCCGGTTATAGAGTAGCTTGACGCACCTATGGTATTGGCGACTTCTACCCCGTTGACATACAGGTAGGCCTTCAGCTGCGCGTTTACGGCACTTGCAGAGTAGTATATTGTGCCGTTGTTTATGTCGGAATAAGGCGCGGTTGCGCTTATTTCCGGAATCGCCTTGTTAACCTTAAGGCTCAACGATTGCCTTGACGACACGTTGACGTTCTCTGCAGTTATATTGTATGCACTCTTTGATGCCGCTATGTAGCCCGTGTACGTGCAGGAGAAAGTACCAGTGCACAGAGTATTTCCATTCAGCAGCAGATCTACAATGTCGTTGGAATATACAGCGGACTGCAGAGACGCGGTAATGTTTACCACAGAATAATTGAGCGTGGTGTTTTGGCTCTTCCCGTTTATGAAAATTTGTATGGATCCCGAAGGCTTAGGGTTCTGCAAGACGATGGCAGAAGGGAATACCCCTGTACTTGTAGACTGTGCTGCTGCTTGCCAGCTCGTATAGTCGAGCTCATTTATGTTCTCGGTTGCGCTTCCTACCCCTATGTAAAGCCCCGGAGCATAGCCTGAAGGTATATAATCGGCTCCGTTCTCGGACACGTTTTGGCCGTATATTGAAGCTACCACATTTGGGGCTCCCGGAACATAGCTCATCTCGTAATACAGGTAATTCGGAGGCAGACTTGACGATGACCCTGAAAAGTAGCCGAAACCCCCGTTCTGCAGCCAAGTGCCGCCTATGGAATTGCCGTTTCCGGCTGCCGTGTCTATGCCTGGTGGATTCGAGGCCATTGACGCCGCACCAAGGCCGACATAGCCTTCGTCAGTAAGATCTGTCCCTATGTTGGAGCCAAGCACCAATGTTGCGTTGTCGGGAAATGCAGTGCTGTAAGCCATGTCGAAGGACCTGGTGCCCGAGCCAGTGACTTCTAGTAGATAAACAGTCCCTGATCTGCAGTTTAATGTAGGGTCGCATTGCGTAGATACTTTGGTTACGCCATAGCCCCCTTCTATGGCGAAGTCGGAAAGAGGAGTGTCTGCGTTGAAGTACGCCTGGAAGACGCTGGCTCCGTCGTCGTATTGCGCGTAGGTCTGGCTGAGCTGAGGGGCTTCGCCGATGCCAGATGTTCCTGTGTTTGATAGAAGATTGGTTGTCTTGTTTGCGAAGCCAATATACAATGTAGTGTTCGATTCTGCAGGTATGCTTTTCAGTAGCTTCAGCCATATGCCTATGCGGCCGGAAAAATTGCTAGTTATCCAGCCAGGCACATGGGTGCCGTTTCCGTAGAAGAATTCAAAATTTGCATTGCTGTAGTTATATGTTAGGTAATTGGCGAACGCGCTAGCGTTTATCTGGAGGTATTCCTGTGGCTGTGAGATTGTGGGGACAGTCTGGTTGTTGTGTATGTAAACTGGAGCATAGTAGTAAACCCCAGAAGGTATTTTGTAAGGACTGCTTGGGCTTTTGAGGCGCACGGTTATCTGCCCCGTTGTTGCACTTGTGTAATTGGCGTTTCCAGAGACGTTGAACAATAGAGAGTATGTTGTGCCTACCCCAGACAGCACCAGCGAATTAGCAGAATTTGTCGATGATATTTCAGTGCCGTTAAGATATAGTTTGCCTGTCAGCTGGTTGCCTACGGTTGATATCGAATACGTGAAATTCAGCGGATTGGAGTAGAACCCGCTTTTTGGCGTATATATTGCAGGAACTGCTTTATTTACCAAAATTTGTGCGGATGTGTACTTGGAGTTGTTTATGTTTATGGCGTTTATCGAATATGCGCCTGCGGTAATTACCGGGAATAGGTAAGTCAGGGAATTTTTAGTCGGGCCTGCGACAACGTTGCCGTTTATCGAAAGCTCTACTTCGTCCCCGCTTATCTGCGATGACGCGGTTATACCGTCAGTCTGCCCGTATTGTATCGAAGATTTATTTATTGTTAGTTCTGGTGCTCCTGGAGAATATATCTGGCCTGTTGCGTATGCGGGCATCACCCCGTTGGGCGGATATGCGCGGGTGCGGAGCCAGGTGTAGGTGGCTGCTGGGCTTATCGCGCTATACGTGCCCTGGACTATATACGGCAACGTTATATAGGCGGAAGGAGCATTGAAAGAGTATGAAGATGTGTTTTTAATTTCATAATTGAACAATCCGGACTGTGCCGATGATCCAGCGTGTAGAGATATTATGTATGGTGCTCTTGGGTTGGGTATTGTGTTTCCGCTGATATATGAACCGCTTGAAACCTGGTATATTTGTGCTCCGACAGGCACATCGTTAGTTTCCGTATATCCCGTCGTATTGCTTAGCCCGTAATAATCTGAACTTGTCGAAGGCTTTGTGGGACTCCAGGCGACGCCCGCATAAAGACCCAACGAGGCAACATAGCTTGGAACATACGCTTCCAGATAATAATTTTGGGGATCGATTATGGCATTTGTGAAATAGGCATCGGCATAATCCCCTGTAGTGCTCGGGACTGAGAGAGTAAGGCCGTCATCGGATGAAACCGAGCTGCCATTTAAAAGCGAATTAAGCCCGCTCGGCAGGCTTGTCCCTGCAAAGTTCCAGTAGTTGTTGAACACGCTAGCGCCGTCGTCGTATTCTGCGTATGCGGGAGAGAGCTGAGGGGCTTCGCCGATATTTTTATCGTTGAGCAGCATCGAACTTTTATTCGCGATGCCCATGTATATCGTGAGATTGCCGTTTGCTTTTATCCCGTTTGCGAGCTTCAGCCAGTAAAGCACATGCGAGCTAGTGAAATTGACGTCTTCGTAGGAAAGGCCGTCGTTGCCCTCCCCTGCGCTGGAATTGTATTCAAGCTGCCACCATCCGCTCAGCCCTTCCGAAGCGTTGAATGGTGGTTCGCCGTATATGCCGTTGGAGTATATGCTTTTTATTCCGCTTGGCTGAAGGGTTTTGTTGTATATCTGGTAGTTCAGCATGGATCCGTAGAATGCTGAGCTTGAACCGCAGTTTGTCGTGTCGTTCTTTCCAAGGGCATAAGATAATGTGTATGAACCCCCAGGAACAGAACGGGTTCCCGTGCCTGAGCCTGAAAAGTTCCCGTTAATGTAGCCAGAATACGTGGAGCCATTGTATTCCATTGCTATGTTGCTCCATTGTCCGTCAGGTATTGGCCCGAGGTTCACGCACCCCAGACCCCAAATTCTCATGTATACGTTTCCGTTCACCAAATCTAGCCAGGCGTCGTGCCAGCTATCGCTCTGGTTAAGCTCGTCTATTATTACGCCGTTCGGCGATGAAGGGTTAACCCATATTGAGAGCGTGAAGTGCTGGGCCGCGTTGTTCATCCACTGATACCCCTTCTCCTGCACCATGTATCCCGATGATCCGTTGAATGTTACCCCTGATGCGCCGTTCTCCTGCCATGAAGGTATTATGGTTTTGTTTTCGTAGAAGAAGAATACGTTGCTTAGATTTGGAGAAACAAGGCTGGCATATTTTGACAGGTTCATGGTTATTGGCTGCTGGAAGGGCGCGGGGGTGTTGCTCGTCTGGTTGTTGTATATCGTTATAGGCACGTAGTAGGGATACCTTACTATGTATATTGAGGTCTTGTTGAGCGCTAGCTGTGTGTAGTTGGTGTTGCCTGGCGTGTATGCGTAGAACTCCGTAGTGTTCGATATGTTAAGCGAATAGGTGCTTAACGAGTTCGTAGATGAGACGTTTATCCCGTTAATTGACAAGTACGCTTCGAGCTGGTTGTTTATGGAATTTACAGAATAAGATATTATGTAATTGCCGACGCCGCTCATGCTTACTTTTGTTTGGTTATTCGTGCTTATCGTCAATACGGGCTTTGCCTTGCCTATTGTCAGATTTTCCGAACTATTAGGGACTCCTGCCCCGGGCTCGTACGCGGTTATGTTGTACTTTCCTGCCGGCCATGTTGAGACGGAATTGGAATTCAGAACATACGAAACGTTGCCCGTGCCGGAAGCTATGACGGTGCCGTTCCTGAGCAACTCTATGCTTGTGCTTGAGAAAAGAGCCCTTGCCGTGATTATGTCGTTAGAGGAGGCATAGGTTATCGTGTTGTTTTGCAGTTTCAAGTACGGGGCGCCATCCTGAACCCAGAAACTCACGTTTGGCATGACGCCGTTGGGCGGATATGCGCGGGTGCGGAGCCAATTATAGCTCAAAGTAGCACCGTCATCAAAGTAAACAAGCGATAAATAAGCAGGATATGTCGGTGCATCGCTTGGCTCTGTAAATGCACTTCCGTAATTTAAATAGAACGTAGATGATGAAGTAGATGTTGCTTCGGTAGTCCATATCCCGGTCGTGCTGGATTTTCCGAAGTTTCCTCCAATCGTGAATGCAGTGGTGGTTGATTGTCCTGCTTCTATTGTTCCGGTTCCGGCCAGTCCACTAAATCCGCTGGCGCCTTTAGTATTGCTTCCAGCTATATCAGATGCTCCGACTGCCCAACTGAATGAAGAGGTTGGGATAGTTCCGTACGCCTCGACGATGAATGGAGGAGATACAGTCAAAGAAGAGGTAGTAACTGCATCCGTATCTGTGCCTGTTCCTCCGCTGATTGTGATACCGTTATTTACTGTTGCAGTAATGGTTGAGCCTGCGGTCAGTCCGCTCGGCAGGGTTGTCCCTGCGAAGTTCCAATAGTTCGTGAACACGTTCGCGCCGTCGTCGTATTGCGCGTAGGTCGGGCTGAGCTGAGGTGCTTCGCCAGTCGGGCCGTTGGACGAGAGCACATTACTCGGCATAAAATCCATGTATAGGACGCTGAGACTGTTTGCAGGTATGCCGGATGGCAGCTTGAGCCACACCACAGTGTTTTTGGAAGAGTTTGTCGCATTGCTTTCTATCCAAGCGTCTATCGTGTTGCCAGTAGCTGCCGGGCCTGTTGTAAATTCGACGTTTGACCAACCGGAATAAATGTACTTTGAATAAGTGCTGCTGTTTATTGAAACCATCTGCTGGAACGGTGCCGGAGTGTTGGACGCCTGCGAATTTTTGAGTATTACAGGCACGTATGGTATAGTAGAAGTGGAAGTAGTCGTAGATGTTGACGTTGTAGACGTGGAAGTGGTAGTTGTGGAAGTGCTGGTTGAAGTCGTGCTGGTGCTTGTCGAAGTGGAATTAGAACTTACGAAGGCGGTGGCGACTATGTTAGGGGTGCTTTCCGCTGCGCTGAGGGTCCCGATTTCGCCCAGCTGTCCCGGTATCCCAGCCGCAGTATACTGCAGCCAGAGCGTGCCTGTGAAGTGAGAATTTATGGAGTGCGCCTGTACTGGGCATTTGAAAACTAGGGCCTTTACCTGACCAGAAGAAACTGGAAGGTTAGTTAAGCTTATGTTTGACGGCACAACGTCGCCGTTCGAACATCCTAGACCGGTTATTACTATGTTCTGCTGATTGACAGTGCCGAACTTGACGGCAACGTAGCCGCTTGTGTTCATTATCGGGGATTCGCAAAGGTATCCAGAATTAGGCAGGCACATCGTGGGCACGCTGGGCCTGAAAAGCCCGACGGCGTATAGCGCTCCAAGCACTATAGCTATCAGAAGTATCGCCCAGCCATATGTCATGATAAACTCCATGGCACTTTGCTGCCTTAGCGGCTTCCTTGCAGAACCTGCATATGCTTTGGCTGTTTCGCTTCCCATTTGACCAAGTGATTTATTGCTGTAATTTTTTGATTTCGGATTTCGCCCTTCCTAGTTCCCTGCTGAAATTTTCGAATTTTTGAGCATAATCCTCGTCAATCATCGCAGCGTATACCCTTGCCAGTTTGCTTATCTGGGCGCTGAACTTCGGAGCGTTTTCGGTAAGAATGTTTGGCACATGTTCCAGCAGGCTCTTGCGCAGAGAAAGATCTTCTTCGGCCCTTGCCATTATCGGAGTGCCAAACATCTCTTCTATCTCCTTGTCGCTCAGCGCGTAGGGCTTCTCAAACCCCATGTTAAGCATTATGTTGCATTTGGCCCCTGAAGATTCGATAAGATCTTTGGCCATTATGCCAGCAGCGCACGACTGCTCGTCCGGATTTATGATTATCAGACCACTGTCAAAGTGCTTCTTTAACAGGGACTTGTCAGCTGATTGAGTGTCCACTATGACAAAATCATAGTCTCCCTTTTTAATCTCTGATTCAAGCTGAGAGGCTCGCTCCGCATCCGGAGCGTCGTAAGATTCGGATACATGCGCCGAAACGTATTGAAGACCGGTAGGTTTGTATGTCTGGACATGGGATTCCTCGTCAAGTTTGCCAAGATGGTAGCCCACCCCGGGATTTACGGTGTCCATTTCGTAGAGCAGGGTCTTGTATCCTGCTATGCTTAGCGTTACCGCAAGATTGACTGCTACCGTGGTCTTTCCCACTCCACCCTTTATTGAAGCCACAATTATGCTCAATGTTTTGGTCATTTTGAAGCACCTCCGCCCTTCCTTGAACGCTCCTTCTTTGTTATTTCGACAAGTTCCTTGGCCACTTTCGGATTGTATCTGGGTTTGTTTTTATATTTATATGCGACGTATGTGGCTATTGCTATGGATATTATCGCTGCGGCGGCATAGGCAGAATAGGCGTATATGTTTCTTTCCAGCACAGGAGTTGGAGGTACCGTTGTAAGCACAGTGGTTGAGGGCACAAGCTTTTCAACCAGCAGCGGCAGCGTATAATTGTAGTTTATGCCCGCAGCGGATGCATACAGGTACAGCAGATATGTCCCGGATACCGATCCGGACTCCACTTTGAAAGAGTGAAAGACCTGCTGGTTTGGCACCATACCCTGGCTGTATGAGGCGTTGAGGGCCTTGAGACCTGAAGAGCTTACAAGATAGAGCGAAACAGTGCTGGGAAGTATTCCGGTGTATATTGCGGAAACATTGACCAATCCGTAGGAGTTTGTGAATAGCGTGGGAAGGGACAGGCTTGTTATCTTGAAAAGCTTAAGGAACGATACGGAGGACGGGGAGTATAGTATGTTCTGTATGTCGCTTAGAAGGGACTGGCTTTTCGGGTTCTTTATCGAATAATAGACTATGACCTGCTTGGATGCAGGTATGCTGCTTATGTTCCATATTATGTAGTAGGAGTTGTTGACGACTTCTAGCCTGTTGGGTAGCCCGTAGGCATTTATGTCGTTGGCCGAAGAAACCTCTGCCTCAGGTATTATGGTGAGCAGCGTGGTGTTTTTCAGACTTGCATTGGCAGCACCGGAAACCGTGACCGTTCCAAGTGCGGATGTGGTGTCGTTTTGGAGCGCTACGTTGTAGTTTATTGAGGCAGTGGAGTTTGTCTTGTTGTAGACCGTGAATGATATGTATTCTGTCTGCAACGAAGATGTTCCGTTAGCCAGTGTTGCGTTTATGTCTATTGGAACTATATAGCTGCCAGGTTTGTTCGACTTTCCGTTTGCGTATACCTGCACGAGCTCAGTCTGGTTAGGCTTGAGCAGAAGCGACGTGGCTGAAACGCTCATCAGGTTGGAGTACGAACTGTTTATGCTTAGCGTGACGGTTTCAGGCTGGGTTATTATGTCCTTCAGGCCCAGCGACGAGACTGCTGAAGTACCGTAAGGTATTAAGGAGTATATTGGCACCGTAGTTATCTCGACATAAGGTGACTTGACTATTGGCGTAGCAGTCCTGTTCGAAGGTATTGTCGAACTTGAAGGAGGAGATGGCACGGTGTAGTTCGCCCGGACCATGTTTGACAGAAATGCCCTACCGTATGCGCTGAAGCCAGCATACGCATATATATTGTATGAACCCGGAGTGCTGGTTACGTTGCTCAGCGACAGCACTACAGGGAATGTCTGGTTGGGAGCCATGGAGCTCAGGACATAGCTCCTGTTGAATGAGGCTGTGCCGTTTATCCTTATGTAGAGCGTAATCGTGTTGGATGCCAGGGAGCCGTTGTTGTGGAGGTTCAGTGAAACAGGAAGCGGCGAGCCGTAGCTTACGTTTCCTATTATCATGTTGCTAGCGATGACGTTCGGAGGATTTAGAAGTACAAGGGACATTGTAGTGGAATTTTTATAGCTCGATGTTTCTTCCATGGTTATGTTTGCCGTGTAATTGCCCTGTTTTAGGCCGTTGAAAGAGGCGGGAAAATCGCGCTGGGCTTGCAGGTTCGTGAAATTGTAGAATACCGAGCTGAAGTTCAACGCTTTGGTGCCGTTAGGGTAGAAAACAGTCATGATGCCAGGCATGCTGGCTATCGAGCAGTTTGCAAGGTCCTGGGATGCAAAGCTTACCGAAATATTGGAAAGCAGAGGGTAAGCAACGGAATGCGTGTTGTACAGGGCGAACTGGCACACGGCATTTATCGAGGCATTGACCTTAACAGTATTAGCATTTGAATAGGGGGAGAAAGATGCGATGATTATAAGTGCGAACAGCGAGTCTAAGGCCATAGCCTTGTATTTTTTTGTATTCATAGTATCTCCAGGCATTGATCGAGGCATCGGTTCTGTATGATATATTTGCTAGATATGTTTATTAGCATTTTTATTCTCTTTGTCGCAATGGCTGTCGTGCATTTTAAGCCAGATGCGATGCGTGTTGGGATAAGCATTAAAAAAGTTCATAACAAAAAGGTTTTATTGACTTGATTTTCGTTTGCGGGTTTGGTCTGTTTATGGATTCTGAACAGGGAGCACAAGCAGGAATTGCGGAGAAGCATAATGAGAGCGTACAGCATGTCGGTTCCGGCGCTGGCTCAGACTCTTCCGCAGGGCATAACGCCAACGCAAGCAACGGCAAAAGTGCAAAGTTAGCCATAAGCAAATATGGCTATGCTGCCATAGCCCTTTTCATAATCATAATAATGCTAGACATATACCTCAGGACCGGCATGCTCAAGTACGCCGGGTTCTTCGAGCCTGACGGCTTTTACCATTTCTCAGTCATAAGGGCCGCAGCCGCACATAATTTTGCAGTTCCGAAGACGTTGGTGCTTTCGGGATTTCCAGCACATTTCCAGATTACTGAACCTTTGGGGCTTTATTTCGTCACACTTTTCCCGTATGCGATACTGAGGTATTTCGGCGCAAGCTATTACACAGTGATGAGGCTGGTTCCGATACTCTTCGGGATCTTGGACGCGATAGGTGCATACTACATTGTGAAGTATTTCGCCAAAAGCAGAGTCCTGGGATTTCTGGCCCTGTTCTTAGTGGCAGTATCAAGCGGGGACATAGCCAGAACAGCCGCATTGGTGTATAGGGGCGACGGTTTCATAACGTCGTTCGTGATACTCTCGCTCATATTTTTCATAGCAGTTTTCAGGCAGAAAAACTTAAAAAGAAAAATCCTGGCCGCGGTGCTTGCCGCTTTCGTGCTCGGCGTCGGGACGGCAGTGTGGAACGGAGCGCCGTTCGCAGTGATAGTTTACATGCTTGCGGTAATCTTCATAACAGTGCTTGGCTACCTTACTGCAGACCTACAACTGCTCAAGGATTCGGTTATACTCGCCTTTGCTCTGCTGCTGACTTACGCCATGCAGCATATGTGGATGGCGCTCACCGTAATAAGAGGGACTCAGGCGCTGTCGAGCCTGCACTTCTTCGTATTTTACGGACCTGTGATAATGGGCACACTTCTCGCCTATTACCTTATACGTGAAAGGAACAGGTTCCCGTCGTTTACCATGAACACGGAGGCAAGGGCTAAGTTCGTTGCCGGGATTGTAGTAGTTGCCCTGATCATAATCTTCGCATTCTTCGGGGGATTCCTGGCGCAGGTTGCTAGCGGCGGCGGGCTCGTTATAGCGAGCAGCCACTTAGACACGACGATACAGGAGCTGCAGCCGCCCACATTTGCGTTCCTTTGGGCAAGCTTTGCTTATCAGCTCTTCCTTGCTCCTGTTGGCATAATCC
Source organism: Microcaldota archaeon (assembly GCA_021827665.1). GTDB lineage: Archaea > Micrarchaeota > Micrarchaeia > Micrarchaeales > Micrarchaeaceae > Micrarchaeum_A. Next base: position 33,124 of record JAKAUR010000017.1, on the reverse strand, counting down.
TTTACCTGCTCTTTGCCGACAGGATACATCCAGGACAGAAATATACAACGCTGCACAGGCTCAAGTTCTCGCCTGAATTCTTGGTAATGCTGGCTTATTTCGTTGCGACTTTCTACCTGCAGATCAATGCAGTGAGATTCAATTCCATAGTTGCAGTGCCTATGGCGATATTTGCGGCGTACGGGCTTTACGCGATAGGCAGGCTCCTGGGATTCGACAAGAATGTCCTGAAGAACGCGAAGAAGGAAATCGCAACATACGGGAGGCTGGTGTTTGCCGCCGTCACCATATTCATACTCATATACATGCTCTATCTGACAAACCTCGAGTCCTTCACATCAGTGCAGGCTGACGGGATAAATGCCAATTTCCTTTCCGCGCTGACATGGGTAAGGAACAATACCCCGAGCAACGCAACCTTCCTTGCAGTGTGGCCCGACGGCTCCGTCATAGAGGGATGGGCTAACAGGACGAGCGCCATGGACAGCGTTGGCGGTCAGAACCCAAAGCTGATAGCCGGCTTCTCCAGATTTATATTTAACACCACGCCTGACACGAATTACCTTGTAAACGAAACGCACAGACCAGAATACCTTCTGGCGCGGTATTATTGGCTTCAGGAGCTAGGGGGCATAGCCACTGAGGGCAACCTTAGCAACACCATAGCCGCCACATACGGATATGACGCGTTCAGCAGCGTTAACGAGACGAGCAACAGCACTTTCGAAAGGCTGTTCTTCGTAGCGCAGGGAGGCAGCGGCCTAAGCAGCGTCATGCTCCTAAATCTTTCCAACCCTAACGATGTAGAAACAGGGCTTGGCAGCAATGGAAGGTATACAGTCTTAAGGCACACCATCTTATATGATACTTTGAATGACACTTACATAGAACACAACGTGACCGGACCTGCAGCTAATTATACGTTCTTGATGACATATTCGGGGCACAATATAACGAGCGCGGCTTTGGTCGGCCAAAACTTCACGATGAGCAACCTGTTCAAGTTCCTTTACGGATGCTCCGAGACCAACTGCAGTTATAGTGACGGAACCGGCGTAAGCATGAAACTCGTTTACCAGAACTCGGACAGCAGGATATTCAAGATAAGCTATGCGAATTCGACTTCCTAAGCCTTCTCCAGAATTAGCTTTATGAAGCCCTTTTCAGTTGCCACGCTTGCAAGCTTTAGCCCGGAGATATTTGAGTATGTGTTCGCTTCTCTTACGCTAAGGGAATGGCTTCCCGAAATGCCCATCCCCTTCTCCGGCTTGAGGAATTCGTATATTGCTATTTTGCCTCCATCGGCGATATGCCCCGCTATGTACTCCAAGGCCTTTTGCTTTACTGCCCAGTGGTGGAATGACAGCGTTGTTATAACCAAGTCGAATTTAATCTCGAAAGGTATTTCAGTATTTTTGCCCATCGAGAATTTGAGGTTAGCGAGGCCGGCGCGCTTGGCCAATGCAGAAGCCTGCTTCACCATGTCCTTTGATGGGTCTATCCCGTATATTTTGGCTTTGGGAAACGTCTGCGCAATTTTTGCGTCTAGGATTCCAGGACCGCAGCCTATGTCAAGCACCGAGGAGAACCTGTAATTCGACATGTCCGAAAGTATGAAGGAGTAGAACTTTTTCATGCTTGGGAACGTGTTGGAGAAGACCCTGTAAAGCCTTGAGGTAAAAAAACCGAAGTTCTCGTCCTTGGGCTCCTTTCCGTGCATATTCACTGCGCCTTCAAAAACCATCTGCTGCCATCCTGCGTGTCTTCCACGACTACCCCGAACTTTTCTTCAAGCTCTTTGCGTATCTCGTCAGCCTTGGCGAAGTCCTTAGCGGTGCGCGCTTGATCGCGCGCCTTGAGAAGCTCTTCGGCGCCCGCTGGAAGGCTCTTCTCCTTGGCATAGCCGTCTATGCTTATACCTAGAACCGAGTCGAAATCCATAAGGACGTTGAGCACCAGCGACGATGCATCTATGCCTATGCTGCCTGTTTCGACGAGATTGGCGGCCTTTGATACGAGCTCGTGCATTGCCGCAAGGGCTTCGGGAGTGTTTAAGTCGTTGCTTATGGCGCTGAAGAATTTGACGCGGATGTTTTCCGCGAACTTTATCGTTTCCTTGTCCTGCTTGTCGAATTTTACAGATACCTTTGCGAGCTTCTGTGCCACCGTGTATATGGAATTTATAGTGTTCTGAGCGTTTTGCAGTGCGTCGAACGTAAAGTTCTGTTGGCTCCTGTAGTGCGAGCCCAGGAGGAAATACCTGTATGCGAGAGGCGAGAAGCCCTTTTTGACTATGTCGTCCATCGTGTATATGTTGCCCACTGATTTGGCCATCTTCTCCCCGTCCACCGTAAGAAAATTGACGTGGAACCAGTAATTGACGAACGTTGTGCCCGTAGCGGATTCCGACTGTGCTATCTCGTTGGTGTGGTGTATGGGTATGTGGTCTATCCCCCCGCAGTGTATGTCGAACGTATTGCCTAGGTATTTCATGCTCATTGCACTGCATTCTATGTGCCATCCTGGGAAGCCCCTTCCGAACTTCGAGTCCCATACCATTTCCTTTAGGCTTTCTGGGGCGAAGCGCCACACGGCGAAATCCGTTATGTTTTTCAAACCCTCGGGCCTGTCGACCCTGGCGCCAGCCTGCTGGCCCTTGTTCAACTCTTCGAACGTCCTCCCTGAAAGCTTCCCATAATCTTTCACCTTGGACGTATCCATGTATACGCCGCTGCTCGAATCCTTTATCGTATAGAGATAGCCATCCTTGTCCAGCGTGCTTATGAGCGAAAGCATTTCGCCGACATGATCCGAAGCCTTTGCCATGGTTGTCGGCGTCATTACGTTAAGCATTGCCATGTCTTTCATGAAGGCCTTAGTATAGAAATCGGCGATATCCGACATGCTCTTTTGCTCCTTCGTAGCTTCGCTCCTTATTTTGTCTTCTCCTGTGTCGGCGTCGCTTGCCAGGTGGCCAACGTCAGTGAGGTTCATGACATGGTTGACTTCGTACCCTTCGTGAGTCAGAGTCCTCTTGAGCAGATCCTCGAATACGTAGGCGCGCATGTTGCCTATGTGGGCGTAGAAGTAAACAGTAGGGCCGCAAGCATACATCCGCACCTTCGGAGGGTTCAGGGGCTTGAAGTCTTCTACCCTGCGGGACATCGTATTGTATATCTTTATTGAAGGCAAAACAGCACCGATTTTATTTATTAGGTCAACGCTAAATTACTTCCTGATTGTCTTCGTCCATGTTGAAATACGCCTTGGTTATGTATGCATGGGCCTCCTTGAGCCTGGGGAGAGTGCCTATCTCTTTCAGTTTTTCTGCATTGACCCCTTTTGAGCATATGACAACCCTGTTTCCCGATATAGGTGGCATTGAAAGAGTATACACTTCGAACATCCTGGCCAGGGACGTTGTGAGCTTCTTCGAATTTGCTATTCCGAAAGAGGTAAGCGTGTAGTTTATCGCTAGCACTCCTTTTTCCTTTAGCGAGGAGTCAGCGGCGTTTATCATCCTGTCTGAAAAAAATTCCGTAGGCATGTTGTCATCTACGTATGCGTCCAATATCACTAGGTCGTACATGTTGCCGTGGGACTCCATGTACTCTATGCCGTCGCCGAGTATTATGTTTGACCTCAGGTTCTTACCTATGAATATCTTGTACATGGAAGCGATGGCCTCGTCTATCTCTATAACGTCTATGCTTGCGTTGGAGTATAGCGATTCCATCTGGTAAGGTATGGTGCCTCCGCCAAGGCCGATTATAAGGATCTTAGGGTTCTCGAACAATGATGGAAGCGGCAGGAAGTAATCCCAATAGCTTCCGGTAAGGAGGCGCCCTTCGACTATGCGGGAAAAGACCGTGTTGTTGTATATCAGCTCCTTGTACGGACCCTTCTTTATTATCCTTATTCTGGCCCCGTGGCTGTACTTTTCCGCGATGACCTTTCCGAAAGCAGATTCGTAGAAGGATTTCAGTATGTTCGTGATTTTATCACCAGCATCGCATTGCAAGCGATGGGGATTTTGAATAGCGATAGGATAAATTTATAAGGTAAACTTATTAATATTCTTGCCGAAATAAGTGTTATACCCGTTGTAGCTCAATGGCAGAGCGGCCGGCTGTAGTTTGATTCTTCGTCAAGAAGATACCGGCAGGTTGAGCGTTCGACTCGCTCCAACGGGAAATAAGGTGTAATTATGCAGGGAAAAAGCGCAACGGAGAAGTTCATGGCGCCGGCTTCGGAACAGAAAAAGCACACGCTCGTGGCGGCACTGATGATAATAGGGAGCTTGCTTATTCTGGCCGCCGGGATTTTCGAGCTAAGCTACGTGCTCAGCTATGCCAGCGTACTCTCTACAAATTCTTTGGCGTTCAACGCGCTCGTAGCTAACACGATTGGAGTAAACTCAACTTTGACTCATAACGTAACGTACGTCAATAACCTTAAAAATTACATCATAAACGGAACGATTGCAATACTGGCAATAGAGATAATATGCGGCGGCGTGCTGATCTTTAGCGGCATAATGGTATACAGGCCCAAAGGCAGCAGGCTCAAGATATTCTCATTGGTTGGAATAATATTCTCGCTCGTGAGCTTGATCATAAGCGCAGGTTTCATAGTGTTTATAGCAGGAGCAGTTTTAGGCACAATAGGAGGCATACTTGGGCTCATGAAGAAATAGCGCGACAAGAAGTTATTTATAGCTGACAATGCAGAAATATTCTGCAGAGCCTCGGTGGTGTAGTGGTTAGCATACGACCCTGTCACGGTTGCGACTCGGGTTCGAATCCCGACCGAGGCGCTTTTTGTTCGCAATGTAGCCAGAGGGCAAATTGGTGAATGCTGCCGTTGCCGAATTCTTATGAGCGCAGCGGCGCTCTGCTGCTTTTTATGGCCCTTTGTTTTGGCCAAGCGTGTCTTCGATCCCTGCGAAAATATTTATGCGTTTTCGCTTTTCTGAAATTGCGCTCAAAAGATTGAATGAGGCTCAGCTATAAATAGCTTAAATTGCAATACTGGCTGTAGTGTACTAATTATCGGTGATGATATGCCAAAGAAAGAGGAAGTGCTGGAGCTTATAAAACAGGCAAACATGCAGATGGACATGCTTATAAGCGACACTAGCGTGCCGAAGAACGTAAGGAGCGCGGTAAGCGAGGCGAAATCGAAGCTTAACGAGGAGGGCGAATTCACAGTCAGGGCGTCTTCGGCCATATACAGCCTTGATTCTGTGAGCAACGACATAAACCTTCCGCCGCAGGCAAGGACGGTAATATGGGGAGTGCTAAGCATACTTGAATCGATAAAGGATTGAAAGCAATAACATGGAGAGCGAAAAGGAGGTTATCGCGAGGGGTTCGCTCAAGCAGCTCGCCTCGGCCCTGTCCAAGGCAGGGATGCTCATAGGGGGAGACATAAAGGAGGAAATGCTGAAGGACGTGGATCCTTCGGCGCTGGCATACGAGCTTATAGAGGGTAGGAATTCCGAGGAGACGCTGCACATAGTGAGCGGAGAGGAGCTCCAAAAGGCGATAGACAAGATAATGGAGCAGAAGCAGCCGATAAAGATAGAGGTTAGCAGGTCCGCCGACTTCAAGCCCCTCGCTGCTGAGATAGACGCGCAGTACAAGATAAGGGGCCGCGAGGTGGAGCACACAAACGGCAACATAAACGATTTCGTAATGTATTTCAGGGACAGGCTTGCAAGGATGCGCCAGATAATAGCCCAGCACAGCAGCTACGGCCAGTTCCTGCAGAGCCTTGAGCACATAAACGACTATGCTTCCGGAAGGGAGGTCTACATATTCGGCATAGTAAACAGGAAGATAATAACCAAGAACAACAACCTGATGCTGGAGCTCGAGGACGAGGAAGGCTACGCGAAGGTAATGTTCATGAACGGGAGCTCCAAGGAGGCGCAGGAGCTTTACATGAACGCGAATTCCATAACCAACGACGAGGTCATTGCGATAAAGGGCAAGATATCCGGGCCGTTCGTGATAGCAAGCATGATAGTGTGGCCCGACGTGCCTATAAGGCAGCAGAAGAAAGTCGAGGAGGACATAAACATAGCTTTCCTGTCGGACATACACGTGGGGAGCAAGCTTTTCATGGAGAAGAATTTCTCCAAGATGGTAAGGTGGCTCAACGGAGATGCCGACCACACGCAGATGGATTTAGTAGGTGGCATAAAATACATAGTCATAAGCGGGGACGATGCCGACGGAATAGGGGTATACCCCAACCAGGACAGGGACCTAGCAGTTTCTGACATGTACACGCAGTACAAGATGCTTTTTGACTTCGTAGACGCGATACCCGATTACATACACGTTTTCATAATGCCGGGAAACCACGACGCTGTGCAGAGGGCCGAGCCGCAGCCGCCTCTGCCCCAGGAGCTCATAGGGGATTTCAAGAAGGACAACGTACACATAGTGTCGAATCCTTCCTACATGACCCTGCACGGGCTCGAGGTGTTGGGCTACCACGGCACCTCTCTCGATTCGATAATAAGCGCAATACCGAACAACAGCTACTCAGTGCCGGAAAAGGCAATGGTGGAGCTGCTCAAGCGCAGGCACCTGTCGCCGATATACGGCGGCAACATAATAGTTCCGTCGAAGACTGACAACCTCGTCATGGACACGATACCGGACATATTGCACATGGGCCACATACACAAGAACGGCACGACGAAATACCACGGAGTTACAGTAATAAACAGCGGCACCTGGCAGGGCAGGACGGATTTTCAGGTGAGGCAGGGCCACATACCCACGCCTTGCATAATGCCGGTATTCAGGTCTAAGGATTACAGCGTGACATCTATAGACTTCAACAGGTAGTCAAATGGACATACACGAATACTTTTCAGAGCTCAACAAAAATTTCGAAAGGACGTTCGGCATAGCCATGGAAGCCAAGAAAAGGGGCTACGATCCCGAGCCATTTGTCGAGATACTGCCAGCTCCTGACCTTGCCACAAGAGTGGAGGGAATAATAGGAATAAAGGGATTGGCGGAGCTGATAAAGAAAAACTCCGAAGGAAAATCAAGGCAGGAGCTCGCCTTCACAATGGTAAAGGAGGTGTGCACCAACGAGAGGTTCAACGACGACATAGACAAGAGGCTTTCGCTAGCAACCAAGGTCGGCCTCGCAGTGCTTACCGAAGGAATACTGGTTGCCCCTACGGAAGGGCTGCAGGGGATAGAGCTCCACAGGAATCAGGACGGAACAGACTACGCAGCCATAATATATGCGGGGCCGATAAGAGGTGCAGGAGGAACTGCGGCGGCGCTCTCAGTGGCGCTCGCGGATTACGGAAGGAGGATATTAGGGATAGGCACCTACAAGGCCACTAAGGCGGAAATAGACAGATACGTTGAAGAGATACAGATTTACAATTCCAGGGTGGCCAGGCTGCAATACCTGCCGCCGGAACAGGACATAAGGACCATATTCGAGAACTGCCCCGTATGCCTTGACGGCCTGGCTTCGGAGCAGATAGAGATAGGCATACACAGGAACATAAACAGGCTAGACGCAGCCGGAAAGCCGCAGATGATATCGAACAAGATAAGGAGCGGCATATGCCTTGTGTCGTGCGAGGGCATAGCCCAGAAGGCCAAGAGCGTTCTCAAATATACAAAGGGGGCTGGGCTCGACTGGTCATGGCTCAACCAGATAATAAAGGTGGAAAAATCCCAGCAGACGGAGCAGAAGGAGACAAAAAAGGACGTAGTGTTCCTGCAGGAGCTCGTTGCCGGGAGGCCGATATTCGCATACCCTGAGCATGCGGGAGCTTTCAGGCTCAGATACGGGAGGAGCAGGTTTACCGGAATAGCCTCGAAGGGCTTCAGCCCTGCTACGATGTACCTTATGGACGAATTCATAGCAACGGGAACGCAGCTGAAGGTGGAGAAGCCAGGAAAGGGCTGCGTTGCCGTCCCTGTGGATAGCATAGAGGGCCCGTTCGTCAAGCTCGATACCGGAGAAGCGTTCAGGATAAAGGATGCGGATGAGGCGAGAAGGCTAGAGCCGCACATCAAGAAGATCCTGTCAGTCGGCGACATCCTTGTCACGTATGGAGACTTTAAGAAAACGAACACGCCGCTGAGCCCGACGAGCTATGTTGAGGAGTACTGGGCGCTTCAGCTCAAAAAGGCCGGATGCGAAGAGATTCCGGAGATATCAAATTTTGCAGATGCGCTTAGCATCTCTGAAAAGTACGGAGTGCCCATGCACCCCAGATTCATATACGATTATTCGGACATAAGCACCGAGGACATGTTATCCCTAGTCGAAGCTTTCAAGGAAGCGGATCTTAAAGGTGCGAAAACGCTCGATGCCATTTCTTCCGTTGCCATAAGCGGCGACGGGCTTGCCAAGGTAAGGGAGCTTTTGGAGAGAGCTTGCATACCCCACGTTGACAGGAACGACAGCATATATGTAGAGGGCGAAACCGCCAAGTCGCTCATGGCAAGCTTTGGGCTAGTAAGGAATGGAAGGATAATCCAGGACGAAGAGCTGCCAGAAGACGCGCTGAGGGCGCAGAGCTCCCTTGAGATGCTTAACAAGCTGGCGAAGTTCAAGATAATGAGGCGTTCAACTAAGGTTGGAGGAAGGATGGGAAGGCCGGAGAAAGCAAGAGAGAGGCTGATGAAGCCCGCCCCGCATATACTGTTTCCGATAGGCGAATACGGCGGCAAGGAGAGAAGCATAACAAAGGCTTACATGCTGCAGGGCAAGAAGTTCAATTCCCAGAACATAAACGTGGAGCTGGCAAGGCACCTGTGCACAAAAGGCGGAGAATACATAAACTCGTTTTACTGCGAGGAGCATAAGTGCAGGGCGGAGATAATGCGCAAATGCAAGCTTTGCGGAAACTTCGGGATTGGATTGAAGTGCGAGAAATGCGGAGGCCATATGGAAGGAGGCGAAATGAAGCAGATAAACATAGTCGCAGAAGTCAACAGGGCCATGGAGAAGATAGGAATGACTTCGCTGCCCAAGCTCATGAAAGGAGTCAAGGGGCTTTCGAATTCCGACAAGCTAGCCGAGCCGCTGGAGAAGGGTTTGCTACGCAGCGTGCACAAGATATTCATATTCAAGGACGGGACCTCAAGATTCGACGCAACCGACGTCCCGATAACACATTTCTATCCTGACGAGATATCGGCAGACGTCGAGATATTAAAGAAGCTGGGTTATGACAAGGACTATTTGGGAAATCCCCTGGAGCGCGGAGACCAGCTCGTCGAGATTATGCACCAGGACGTCATACTGAACAGGAGGGGCGCCGATTATTTCGTGAATGTCACCCAGTTCATGGACGATATGCTGGTAAAGTTCTACGGCCTGGAAAGATTCTACAACGTGTCTGAGCAGAAGGACCTCGTGGGCCATTACGTGATAACTCTTTCGCCGCACACGTCCGCAGGGGTGCTCGGCAGGATAATAGGGTTCACTGATGCGAGCGTGGGTTTCGCACATCCCTACCTGATTTCCGCAAGGAGGAGAAACTGCGACGGAGACGAGGACACAACGATGATGCTGCTTGACGCGCTTGTGAATTTCTCGAAGCACTACATGCCAACTACCGTAGGGGGCACAATGGATGCGCCGCTCATACTCACGGTCAACGTCAAGCCTGAAGAAGTTGACGACGAAGTACATGCCATGGAGGTCGTAGAAAGCTACGGCATAGATTTCTACGACAAGACGTATTCGTATCCGGCGCCTGGAGAGGTGAAGGTCGAAATCGTGGGCGACAGGCTTCAGAAGGATTCGATATATTCAGGGATAAGGTTCACGCACCTTTCCGGAATAAACGCCGTTGCCCAAGCGCCGAAGAGGAGCTCGTACACCACGCTCAAGACAATGAACGACAAGATAGAGATGCAGTTCAGCCTGATGGACAAGCTTTACAGCATAGACAAGAGGGACACGGCCAGAAGACTAATATTAAGCCATTTCATACCGGACCTGATGGGCAACCTCCATTCGTATTCAAGGCAGGGATTCCGCTGCGTGCAGTGCAACGCCAAATACAGGCGCATACCGATAAAGGGCGTATGCACCAGATGCGGCGGAAAGCTTTTGCTCACCATATCAAAGGGAGGGATAGAGAAATATCTGAACACCGCGATAAAGCTGGCAGACAGGTACGAGCTTGAGCCCTACATAAAGCAGAGGATAATTTTGCTCAAGGAAGAGATAGAAGCCGTATTCGGGCAGGTGGGGACAGTCCCGATAAAGGACGACAAGCAGTTCAACCTGCTTAAATTCATGTAGGCTTATTTCCGATTCAGCAGCTTGGCTACGCGCTTCGCCGGCATCGTGTTTATTACCTTGTCCTTAGTGAGCCAGCCCCTCCTTGCCATTCCGATGCCGTAGCGCAGGTAGTCGAAATGGGACACGTTGTGGGCATCCGAATCTACTGAGAACATCACCTTGTAATCGCGTATCGCGAATATGGATGCGTCGTTGAGGTCAAGCCTGCTCGGATACGAGTCTATCTCCATAACTACGCCCCGCTCTTCTGCCTTTTCCGCAACCTCCCTCAGGTCTATCGCATACGGTTCCCTTTCGTTTATTATCCTGCCGGTCGGATGCGCAAGTATGTCTATGTAACCCGAATCTATTGCCTTTATTACCCTTGACGTCATTTCCCCGATGCCCATGTTGAAGCCTGAATGCACTGCTGCGACCACACAGTCCATGTTCTTCAGCGTGTCTGCGGAAAGATCAAGCGAGCCGTCCTTCAGTATGTCGACTTCTGCCCCTTTTAGGAGCGTGAGCTTTCCGTCAAGCTTTTCGTTCAGGTCGTCAATCTTTTTGAAGAACTCTGCGAACTTCTTCTCGTCCATGCCGTGCGCCACCCTCAGGCTCTTGGTATGATTTGTTACTGCGAGATATTCGAGCCCATGGGCGATTGCGGCTTCGGCCATTTCTTCTAGCGTGTTTGTGCCGTCCGTTTCCTTCGTGTGGGAATGCATGTCCCCCTTTAGGTCCTTGAGCGTTATTATTTTTGGCAGCCTGTGCTTCTTGGCAAGGGCTATTTCGCCGCGGTTCTCCCTCATTTCCGGCTCTATCCAGTCCATTCCAAGCCTGGAATATATGTCCACTTCATCTATCGCTGATATGACCTTGTCGTTTTTGTCGAAGAGGCCGTATTCGTTAAGCTTGTAGCCCTTGGATATCGCGATCTTCCTGACCTCTACGTTGTGCTCCTTGCTGCCAGTAAAGTACTGCATTGCAGCGCCGAAGCTTTCAGGAGCTATCACCCTAAGGTCGCAGGTTGTGCCTATGTTGAGCCATACTGTGGTTTTCGTAGGGCCCTTGACCACGGTGCTTGTTACCATTTTCATTTTTGCAAACATGTCCATTACGTCCTCAGGGTGCTGCGATATTGCAAGTATGTCTATGTCGCCTATTGTCTCCTTCATGCGCCTTGTTGAGCCGCATATTATCGCTTTCTCGACCTTTTTCGAGTCCAGCAGCCCTGAAACTATGGATTCGGCTACGGGCAGCACGTCTCCGAGAAGCATCCTGCCCTTCGAGCCTTCGAGCATCTCTATGCCCTTTTCGAGAAGCTGCTCGCTCTTTTCGCCGAAGCCGTCTAGAGCCATTACCTTGTGGGAGGATATGGCATCCTTAAGGCTTTGTATGTCAGTGACGCCGAGCTTCTGGTAGAGCGTTATGGCCCTTTTTGCCCCCATGCCCTCTATCTTTGTGAGGTTCTCGAAATCTATTGGATACCTCTTCTTGAGCTCTTCGTACTTCTTGACGTGGCCGGTCTTTATGTATTCCTCTATCTTTCCGGCAAGGCCTTTGCCTATGCCGCTTATTGACATGAGCCCGTCAAGGCCTGAGCGCGCGTAAAGCTTTGATACGTCCTCGTCCATGGAAAGCAGGGCCATGGCGGCGTTCTGGTAGGCGCGCACCTCGAACCTGGCCGTGGGCCTTTTGTCGACGCTAAGCATGTCCGCTATTTCGTTGAATATCTCGGCCAGCTCCTTGTTTGCCATGATAATAAAGCTATGAAAAAATTAAAATATGCAGCGGGAGGCACCGCAAGGAATTTATCGTTTGCCAGCGCCATAACAACAGTGCATTTGAATGGATTCGGAAGCGGAAGAGAAAAGCCCTGATTTCGAGAGGCTCAGAAAGCTCAACGCGATATACTCAAGGATCATAAACAGGTATCGCGATTACATAGGAGAAGAGGAGAGCCTTTCGGTAGCTGAGCTGCCCAGGCTGGTGACTCCGAAAAACCGTTCGGTGGTAGAAAAAGCCGAGGAGATAAAAAGCGGCTTCGAACAGTATTCCTATGAAAGGGACTTCTACGCCGCCAGCGTGACGGCCTATGAGTTCGTGAGGAAGGAGATAGAGACTATAAACCTGCCTGTTGAGTTCTGGCTCGAGCCTGCGGAAACCATGGAGTTCGGCGCCGGGGAAAAGCTCGACAGGTATACGCTCCTGTGCAGCCTGATAATAGCGCTGGGAAATCCTTCGTCAAAGATATTGATAATAGAGAAAAACGACAGGCTCAACCCTGTGTTATACTACGAGCTGGACGGAATATACCTTATGGACTTCGACAGCGAAATAAGAAAATTCGGCAACAAGGATGAGATGCTCGCATACATGAGCATAGGCGAGGATTCTGTTGCCTATGAATTCAATGACAAGATGTACGTTGACATAACCTGAGCTCAGCCGACTACCTTGCCCTTCCTTCTTACTGCCTTGAGCCTCTTCCTGTGCTCCTTCTTTAGCCTGTTGACCTTCTTCTTGTTCCTGTACTCCTTGCCGAGCTTCCTGTTCGATTTTGTTACTTTCTTCTGCATTAAAGCACCATTGACAGCTTTATTTCCCCGTTGGCATATTTATTGCTTTTGATTCGCTCACTTTATGTTGAGCTTGAAGTCCTTCATGTAAGCCATTTCAACTATGGGCATGACGACTTCGAGCACCCCGTTCTTGAAAGTGGCAGATGCCCTTTCCGGATCTACGTTGGCCTCGAGCTGCAGCTTCTTGCTGTATATCGTGCCCTTGTGGCTTATCTCTATGATCAGCGTTCCCTGCGATGCGATTACGTTTATCTCATCCTTAGTTACATTAGGCATGCTCGCGTCTATCACTACCGAATCCTTCTTGTATATCGTTTCTACGAAAGGCTCGGTTGGCGTCTGTATTTCCGGAGGCATGCCCTGCGGCAGCTTAGCTTCCGGCTTTTTTGGTAGAATTGGCTTTGAAGGAGGTACGGCCTTGGAAGGATTTGACGAAAGCTTTATGTCTATGCCGAACTCGTTGGCTATGCTGGCCATGTCGTTGTTGTCAAAATTCTCCTTCAATGTTTTTGCAATAAGTTTTATCAGGTTCTCTATATCTGGAACGCCATTCGGGTTTTGGTCCTTATTGTCGCTCTTTTTCTTCTTTCCTGGCATAAAATCGCCACACTCTTTACTTTTTGACCCAGATATAAAAAGCTTTGCAGAAACCCCATAACTGGGCCTACCTTTATTTGTATGGGAGGTTCAGAACCACTTGGATATGCCCTCCTGCCTCGACGAGTCCCTCTTTTTGGCGAGGGTTTCGGCAAACTTGACAATCCGGCCTTCGGAGAACTCGTAATCGTCGCACATCATGTGCTTTATGCCTTCAATGTCGGGCTTAGCGGACACCATTTTTTCTAGTTCCGACCGCTCTATGCGCGTGACATCCGGGTTGTTGAACAGCTCTTCGACCTCGCGTATATCAGTCTGGAACTGTGTCTTGAATTTCTGGTCTATTATCGACTCTACTTCCCCTATGCTTTTAGCCTCCTTCACTATCTTGAGCGCGGTCTTTGGGCCTATGCCCTTTATGCCGTCGTTGAAGTCGTTTCCCAGCATTATGCCTATCCATATGAGCTGCTGCCTTGATATCCCAAGGGCTTTGAGGGTTTCCTCTAGTATCACGCGCTCCGGCTCTACGTCAACATAAACGTTCTTTTTGGGCAGCTTGCGCCTTCCTGAAAGCGTAAGGTTTCTTATTATTACAGGAGCACCGAAGAGCAGAGTGTCGTAGTCCTGGCTCGCTGCCGCGTCTACCAGCCCCTCCTTGCACATGTAGCTGGCCTGGGCCTCGCCTTCGCCGGTCGAAGTCAGCTGCGCTATGCCCATGAGATCCAGGAGCTGCTTGGCACTAGACACTATGGCCTTGTCGACTCTTGTGCTTTCCTGCGCATAGGTCCTTGCCGCTTCTAGAGCCCCCTGCGCCTTGGCTTCCAGCCACGCGTTGTATGCGTCGTCCCTCCTTTTCGTCCTGGCTTCTATGGTCTTCATTTTGAGCTTTGATGGTATCCCGTCGAAGACATATATCGGCGTTATCCCGTTTTGTATAAGGTCTATGCTCCTGTAGAAAAGCCCCGAGAGATGGCTAGTCACCCTGCCCTTTGAATCCTTGAGCGGAGTGCCGTCGGGCTGCCTTATTATGGAAAGAAATTGGTATAGGACGTTGTACGCATCTATCGCAACTGTTTTGCCGCTGAGCTCCTTGAGCGATATCTTCTCCCTGAGTATGAGTTTGCTAAGGTCTACCGCCATCTCAAGCACTTTTCATTTGGTAGCATAGTCGCCAAGGGTGACATTGCCGCGCTGGCCTATCGAATGCGTCTTTGTCTCTGGCTTGTCGGTTGCTGAGATAAGGTTTATGTTCAGTGTCTTCTCCAGCTTCTTGACTAGCGGCATCGGCGGTTCGGTCTTCTCCTCCTCGACCCTTGCCAGGAACGTCTCCTTCTCGTTTATCATTTCCGCAAGAACCTTTATCGGTATCTTAAGCCCCTCCCTTGCGTTGCGTATGACTGTGCCGTAGCCGTCTATCAAAGCGGGGCCGGACTCATCGCTTTCGGACCTTTCCCTTTTTGAATAGCTGCCGTTGCTGTTGGGCTTGCGCTCGTTGGGTTCAGAAACTATCTTCTTGCCCTTTGCGCAATTTGCACATACCCTGAATTCGACCCCTTCTATGGATACGACGTACACAACACTCATTTGCCTGCCGCAGAGCTCGCATTCTTCCATCAAATCACACCCAGTATATTAATGCCGGCAAGTTATATATTCTTATATAGGACTGAAGCCGCAGAATGAGCAGGATACGCACATATGGATTCAGGGCTTGGTCTGCTTGACAATTGCGCTTTGTACAACTTCGCGCTTAACGTCTCTTTCCTTGACGGAGCGCATGTATTCCTCAAGCTCGTCCCTCCTTACCCGCGTAACCATATTGCCCTCTGTTACCGCTACGTAGTCTCCTTCGGCAGGCTTCGACAGCTCTTCCAGGAGCTTTTCCCTGTTGAAATGCCTGTAGTACCAGAACTTTATACCCAAATTCCCACCCTTGAATGTTTTATGTTGTATGGGAAAGTTTAGAAATGTTTATCTAAGCCCAAAATCTCAAATTTTTGGAAGGAAACGCCAAAACGCACCTGCAGATGGGATAAACGCTAAATAGCTTTATCGTCAAAGCCTATTGCATTGAGGCGCTTTGGTGGTTAAGGGTAGAAAGGTCGACAAGGGAACTGACAGATCGCGTTTTCTGGCATACAAGAAAGCTGCATCCGTAGCTATGGCGATAGTAGTTTTCGCGTTCATATATTTCGATTATTATGCTTATTACCTTGGATTGGCGTTGCAGATAATACTTCCAATAGCCGTCCTTGTCGTTTCCGGATTGGCGATCAAGAAGCTGCTTTCGCTCAAAGGAGGCTACGGCATGGTCATGCTGAGCGGAGAGCACGGGATAAAGGAAATAGACTACCTTGCCAAGAGGTATTCGCACTTCTGGGAACTGCTTTCCATGTGGGGCATGGTGCTAGGTTTCGGACTTCTCTCGTATCCGCTGATACGCGGCAGGGCATCCAAAAAGGTATATGCAGTAGGCATCATAAGCAACATGCTCATAATGGCGTTCGTGCTGCCGTTTACTTCGTACGCGCTTCTTTTCATAAACATATCGCGCTTCAACCTAATATCCAGCGCTGAGTTCTCGACAACGCTGCCGACGTTCCAGGCTTTGGTTTACAGCTTCGCATATCCAGGAGCTTATTATCTTGATTACATATTGAAGGGAATAGTCCTTGTCGCAGGTTTCTCGGGTTACATAATCGCCCTGCTCGTGGCCAATGCAGGAACCATAGTCGAAGCCTTGATAAAATCCATATCCATAAGCTCCATAGCACCGCTGCACAGCTCCACCCCCGGAGTGGCTCCAGTCATACCTGGGATAGACCTTCCGCTGTTCAGCGGCATATTGTCGCTTGCGATAATATTGATAATACACGAATTTTCGCACGGAATACTTGCCAGGTCGTTCAAGGTGAAGCTCAAATCCGTAGGGGTTCTGCTGTTCGGCGTCATACCGGTTGGCGCATTTGTAGAGCCTGACGAGGCAGAGGTTCTGAAGCTGGACAAGAAAAAGCAGAACAAAATATTTTCGGCAGGAGTATCGTCAAACTTCCTTGCAATGATAATATTCCTCATACCCATGCTTTTGATGCTGCCGTTCGTGCTTACGAACATATACGGCCACGGCGTATTCGTTTATTCGACCACTCCAGGATACCCGGCGTACAATGTAATACAGCCAGGCACTGAAGTTCTGGCATGGGATGGGCAGGCAGTAAGCAACCTCACCCAGCTCAGCACAGTGGCCCTGCGTGACAAGCCAGGGTCTCTTGTGAGCGTCGCTGCAAGCACTGGCAACTATACTTTCGTGGCGCAATCATACAACGGCACATCGCGCGGGGTGATAGGGGTCAACCTTTATGAAAAGTATTTCCCGGTAACGAACACGCCGCTAAAGAGGATAGCATATTTCTTCTACTCCCTTTTCGGGATATCGTTCATGCTGAACTTCCTCATAGCGGTAGTGAACCTTCTTCCCGTGCCGGGATTTGACGGATGGAGGATATACGACAACAGCCTGAAAAAGAAGTACATAAACGTTCTCACTGCAGTAGTAGTCGTAGCCCTGCTCTTAAACATACTGCCTTGGATATAGTCATGCGAGCTTGCGAAGGTCCTTTATCGTGCCGAAGTCTATGGTTGATCCGTATCCCACGGCTATGGCATGCATGCTGTCCAGGTTTACCTTTGAAAATATCGGCGCGAGCAGCTCAGACCTTGGCACCATGTTTATTTCTGTGCCGCCTGCGAAAAAGTTGAGAGCCGGTACGACGATAAGGGGTATGTTCTTGTATTTGCCGTAGAGGAAGCACTTCAGCCTTTCGTGCTTTCCTATCGCGTCGATTATGCCTATGGCCGGGTGCTCGTGGCCCATTATCATGGCCTTTATTCCCTTTGTTTCTTTGCCAAGCTCGGGAAGCTCCTCTCCGTGGAAAAATAGGTATTTGCCTATCACTGCCTGCTGCCTATAAACTGAAAGCTTGAAGGGTTCCCTGTACCTTTCGACGAAATTGTCGTGGTTCCCCTTTATGAGTACTGGCTCTATTCCGGCGTTCCTGCAGAACATTATGAAATCGTAGAGCTCGTTGAATTCCTCCTCGTCGACCTTGGAGAATTCGTTCTTTATGTCCCCGTCGACTATGAGTTTCTTGGCGTGAGTCTTCTCGACCGCCGCACTTATGGTCTCTGACATTTTCCTGAAATTTACCTTTGGTATCAGGACTCCGCGCTTCGCCATAACGCCTTCGTACCCGAGGTGCATGTCTGCGACTACTATAGAGTTCAGGCTTTTTATGAATAGCAATGGCATGCCGTCTAAAAGCTCTATGTCTTCGCCAAGCATCATTATATCATTTGGATGCGTTTATCCTCTTTATTACCATTTTGTGAAGGTATTTGAGGTATTCATGCCTTTCCTTCATGAGCACTACGTCTGCATGGCCGAATGTTATCATGGAGTGTGCGAACGGGCTTGGAATCTGTGTTTTTATGATCTTGTATTTCGTGTCACCAGACTTTATGCTTTTAAGCAACGATTTTGTCCTTGGAAGGTCCATTACCTCCTCGAATATTTCCCTGTATGTCTCCTTCAGGACAGGGAAATCCTTGTCTATGCTCTCCACAGCCTTGATCAGTAGCGTAGCGTTTATCTGCTGCTTGCCGACTGGCAGCTTGTATCCCTTGTAGTTGCGCAGTATCATGAAGCTCCTGGCTGCCACGTGCCTGAACCTGCGTTTCATTATCTCCGTCTTCCTTATGTTGGACTTCAGCAGCGGTTCAGGGTCCCTGCCCGCCATGGATGTTATGGCTTCCTCTATGTCGGACGGCTTTAACATCCCTTCGGTGTTTATCAGGAAGCCGTTGTCGTTTATCATTATGCCCACGTCAGTCCCAAGCCTACGGCCTATGTGTATGGCTATTATCCTAGAAAGAGTGTCGTTTATGCGCCTGCCGTAAAGCGAATGAAATATCGCAAGATTCTGGCCGCTCTTAGGGTCCTTTGTTATCTCTATCAGCATGAGCCTGTCGTTAGGTACAACCCCAGCGAAGAGCAGCTGCTCAACAAAATACCCGTATATGGCCTTTGACGCGTTAGAGTCTATAGGAAGCGAGCCGAGCATTTCGGAAGCCTCCTTCGGCATCTTCGACGCCAGCTTGAGCGACGACTTCTTGAAATGCCTTGATATGGACTCGGAAAAGTTGCGCCTGAATTCCCCTATCTCAAGCGCAAGCTCGTAGCTCAGGGGGAGCTGCTCCGAGAACCATGGCGGTATCGTTGGGGCTGCGGAAACCGCAGCAGACACGTAGCACCTCATTCCCTTTGCGTACTCAAACTTGTAAAGCCTTCCGCCAAGCGCGAATATGTCGCCCTGCTTCAGCCTTGTCAGAAATTCCTCTTCTATGTTGCCTATCCATTTTTTTGTCTTGGTGTCGAATACGTTGACCGATACTTCGTCAGGTATGGCACCGAGGTTGAGCATGTATATTGGGCGTATCATTTTGCCGCGCTTGCCGAACGTGTTTTCCTTTTCGTCGTACCATATTTTGCCGTAAACCCTTCTGCTTTCCAGGCCGACGTACTCGCCGGAAAGGTATCTTATGGTGGACATGAAATCTTCGTAGGGCAGCTTCGAATATGGATATGATGACTTTATTACCGAATATGCCTCCTTGACGTCCCACTTCTTTGTTATGGACATTCCAACTATGTGCTGTGAGAGTATGTCAAGCGCGTTCATTGGAACCCTGAAAGAGTCCAGATGGCGCTTGAGCGCAGCGTCGAGCATTATGCTGCATTCTACAAGGTCGTCCCTGTTGAGAACTATTATTTCGCCCTTTGCGATGGATTTGTACTTGTGCCCTGCTCTGCCAATCCTTTGGACCGCACGAGTTACGCTCTTCGGAGAGCCTAGCTGTATAACGTCGTCTATGCTGCCTATGTCTATGCCCAGCTCTAGGCTTGTAGATGATACGGCGCATTTTAGCGATCCAGATTTAAGCAGCTCTTCCACCTCAAGCCTTGATTCCCTTGAAAGGGAGCCGTGATGCGCGGCTATGTCCTCGTTGTAGCCGAATTTCTTCTTTAGATTGAATACAACGCGCTCGGTGCCGCTCCTTGTGTTCGTGAATATCAGGGTTGACTTGTTCTTCTTTATTATCTCATTTATTATCGAATAGGTGTTTTGCTCTATCTTTTCGTCCGGGGTGTATATCATGTCCTTTACAGGGCTTATCGCCTGTACCTGGAGCTTCTTCCCCCATGATGCGTCTATTATAACGCAATCGCGCGATGTGCCGTCCTCGTTGCACCCCACCAGGTATTTTGCAGCCTCGTCGAGAGGGTACAGCGTGGCTCCCAACCCTATGCGCGTGAAGTCGTGGCCTATCATGCTGCGAAGCCTTTCCAGCGACAGGGACAAATGCACGCCGCGCTTGTTGTTGGCAAGCTCGTGTATCTCGTCTATGACTACGTATTCCACCATCTTCAGGTTTTCGGCAAATTTCTCCGAGGTTATCAGTATGGCAAGGCTTTCCGGCGTGGTGACTAGTATGTGCGGAGGGTGCGTGAGCTGCTTTTTCCTTTCGTTTTGTGGCGTGTCGCCGGTCCTCACGGCTATCGTCACCTTTGACGACTTGACGTTCTTCTCCGACAGCTTGTATATTTCCTCCAGGGGCTTGCTCAGGTTCTTGTATATGTCGTTGTTTAGCGCCCTGAGCGGGGAAACGTAGATGCAGTATACCCCCTCTTTGAGCTCGTCTCTCGAGGCCTTGTTGAACAGGTCGCTCAGTATCGCGACGAATCCGGACATGGTTTTTCCGGAACCGGTTGGCGCGGCTACGAGTATGTTTTTGTGCTCGCTGACAAGCTTGAACGTGAAGCTCTGCGGCATCGTGAGCTCCTTGAAGTTGCCCGCGAACCATTCCCTGACGTCCTTGTTGAGCACGCCGAGTGACTCCTTGTCGCTGAAGCCCTTACTCATGTAGCTTATCAGATGAAACACCTAGCATAAGGATAAATAAGAAGAAATAACGGCCGGAAAATCCGGCACGGCTGAAAATAAAAGAAATCAGGGATTTACGCATATATTGACTTGTATTCCGTTCCGGAATCGTCTATTATGTGTATGCACTCCCCTTCGCACTGTATCAGGCACGCCTGGCACAGTATGCATGCGTCTCCGTTGACCGCAACGGATATTCCGCCGCTTGTGCCGTCGTTAGTGTCCGCGAAGTGATGATGGCCGTCCTCGACCTTGGACCACTTGTCAAGAATCGCCTGGTCTGCTGTGCCCTTCCACTGCGCGTTCTCCGGCGCCGTGTCCTTGTTGACTTCGTCGATGTTCTTCCTGTCCCTAAGCTCGAATACCGCAACAGGGCATACGTCCTTGCAGTGCTGGCATCCAGTACACAATGGCTTGTCTACATACACTTTCATTTATATCACTTGGTCAATACACATATTTCGACAAAAACATTTAAAACGGGCTGTTGAGATTCGTTAACCCGATGTAAAAGTTTTACTTCGACTTGTTGAAGTCCTCGAGGTTCTTCATGCTTATCGTGTGCTGGAACGCATCCATCACTGCCATGAGAACGTTGTAGGTTGTCCTCGTTCTTCCCTTGGAGAAGCTCCAAATGTCCTTGACGCCAGCAAGCTCGAGCATGCGCTTGACGTGCTTGCTCGCCACTATGCCGAGGCCCTTCGGAGCCGGCTTGAGCAGAACCTCTACGCTGCCGCACTTGCCCCTTGTTATGAACGGAAGGCTATGTGGCTGTCCGCAGGTGCACTGCCATGAGCCGCATCCCATCACTACTGGCATTATGTTCCTTTTTGCCGCATTTATTGCAGAATCGATGGCAGCCTTGACTTCGACGTCCTTCGCTGCACCGACGCCGACGTGGCCGTTTCCGTCGCCGACTATTGCCGTGACCCTGAACTTCTGCTTCCTGTTGTTGCTCGTCATCCTCTGCACGCTTCTTATCTCCACGACCTCGCTGTTTATGTTTGGAAGAAGCGCGTCCACTATGCCGTTCTCCTCGATGCTCTTGCCCATGCTGAATATCTGCTCAAGGCTCGTTATCGATCCGGCCTTCACCATCTTTCCGAGAACCGTCACCGGCTCCCACGCAGCTACATCGAATTCCCTGCGCCTTTCCTGATTGTTAAAACGTCCTCTTCCTCTCAAAAAATCACTTGTTTATCGCAATCGCAATCTTGCCTTTCACGTCGGCGAAAACCTTGTCCAGCTCCTTTACGTTGAGCTTGGCCTTCTCATACTGCGCGAACTCGGAAGCGCCCTTGCTGGAACCGGTCTTCGCGTAGTCCGCTATGTGCTTCCCGGAAAGCCTTGACTCGTCGGCTTCTATTTCCGATATGAGATCAAGACCATTGTCCTTGCAGCCCTTGGCCGCAGAGAATATGACGTTCCCCTTTATCGGCTTGTTCAGGCCTATGTCCAGAACCATCGCGCCCTTTATGCCCTTCTCGTGTGCCTTCTTTGCAAGCAGCATCCCAGTAAGGTATGCGGTAGGTATGTTGGACTTTGGCACCCAGCCCATGGCCTTTAGTTCAGAAGAGACCGCGCTGGCCTCTACCTTGTCGCCGCTTGGCTCGTAGGATATTATCTGTGCCGTTATAGACCTGTTGCTCCTGCGTATGACTACGCGCGGCAGCCTGCCCTTGAGAATCGCAATCCTTTTCCTGTAATTCGTTAGCGACTTCGCGCGCCTCCTCTTTTTGATTTCCATAAAAATGCCTCATATGTGCTTGAGCTTCTCAAGCCTTTCGTCGTTTATCTCTACGCCCCTGCTCCTTATGTGGTTCAGTAGCGTGAGCTTTGTCTGGAACGTGCCTCCCTTAACCAGGGCGTAAAATTCCTTGTACTGCTCGTTGTTTATAGTCTTGTCTGATTTGAGAGCCGCGAGTATCCTTCTTTGGGACCTCATTCTCTTCATGTGGTTTGCAGTAGAGCGGGTTTTCCTTGTTCCCTTCTTCTTTCCAGGGCCGCGCTTCCTTCCCTCTGCCCTTTTCTTCTTTAGCGATTTTCCGTACCTGCTGACGTTGTGCTTCTCGGCCATGGCGTATATGCTTCCGCTCTTTATGAGCTCCTTTACGTCGTCTCTGGTTATGGCCTTCTTGGCATCGTCTATCGCAGACGGCTTTATCCTTATGCTGGTTTCTCCGCGCTTCATTATGTCAGCGGCAACCCTCTTTGTAAGTTTTACGCTCATTGATGAACACCGTTTACTATCCTGACGCCGCTCGATGATGCGATCTTCGCCATCTCGAGACGCTTCCTCCTCCCTACGTCGTGTGATATGACTATGTTGTAGGAGGCTATTTCCGGATTCTTAAGCGCGTCGTTGAGCTCGTTTACGTTGTGGACGAGCATAAGCCTTTTGCCATCGGAACGCACTCCGGAGACGCTCGCGGGATTCTTGTAGCCTATCGTAGGGGTGGCCCCCATGAAGTCCCTCTTTATCCTTTTCTTGTTGTCCTGGCCGCGCTGCTTGTGCCACCTGTCCGGGACCCTCTTCCTGTTCTTTGCGCCGACGTTCGGCACGTTGAACTTGGGATGGCCCTTCTTCTTTACCTTTACCTTTTTCTCTTTTTTTATCGCCATGATCTTCACTCGATAGCATAGTATACTCCGTCCTGGAATACCCTCTCGTCCTTGTGCCTTACCCTGCATGCCTTCCTCACGTTGGCTGCAGTCTGCGTCACGTCTTCAAGCTTTATTCCGTATATGCGGAGCTTCTTTTCCTTGGCTTCGGCCTTTGTCGCGCCGACTATGTCTGCAGTGCGCGCTGCGCGTTCGCCAAGCATGTTCTTTATTGTTATCTCCTTGGGCTTCACTTCCATGGTAAGCGGAAAGTGTGCATACACCGCTTCCATGTTGACCTCAAAGTATTTTACAACGCCTTCGGCGTCGTTCGACAGCTCCTTGGCCAGCGACTGCTCTGCCACCATTGCCTTCTTGGCGAGCTTCTTGTTGGCCGGAGACGGCTCCACCTTTATCTTCGAGCCGCTTATTTCTACCTTCAGAAGCGCGTCGTTGAACTGCCTCTCGTTGCTTCCCAGCGGACCTTTTATGGTCACCTTGCCAGCTGAGAGTGTTGCGCTAACGCCCTGTGCCAGTGTTATTTCAGCCATTCAATTACCATGAATCTTTAAACATAATTTTCAGTATATGTATGCCAGCAATCTGCCTCCGATGTTCTGCTCCCTCGCCTTCCTGTGCGTCATGAGGCCCTTAGACGTGGAGAGCACCAGTATGCCGAAGTCCTTGCTCGGTATGTATCTCTCTTCGTACTTCCTTATGTCGCCGCTGGACATCGAGTAGTGGGGCTTTACTATGCCTATGCCGTTGACCTTGTTCAGTAGCTTGATCCTCATCTTCTTTGAGTACCTGTCGCTGAACTCCTCGTAATCGCCGAGGTAGCCCTCCTCCTTTAGGAGGTCTATGAAGGCCTTTATCTGTTTCGTCGAGTACACTACGCACTCGCGCCTGCCTATGTTTTCGTTCGTCTTTATCTTGTTTATAGTGTCAGCGAGTCTGTCAACCATCAAATCAGCCATATTTTTTGAAGTTTAGGTCTTTTGCAACCTCCCTGAAGCATCTCTTGCATACGTAGAGCCCGTGCTCGCGTATCAGGGCGCGGCTAGCGCCACATATCCTGCATTTCCTTGTGCCTTTTCCCTTGTATTTTTCTTCCGGTCTAACTTTCATTGAGCAGCACCCTCTACGGTTACGTCGAATTCCTTTTTCAAGTATGATTTGAGCTCCTCTTTAGGTATGCGCCTGTGTGCCCTCTTTATGACCCCGTTCGCTCGCTTCTTTAGCTCTGTCCTGAGGCCGGGCCTCTTGAACGATACGTTGACGTTCATGCCGAGCATGCCTATGACGGGGTCGTATTTTATCCCGTTTATGTCTATGTACTCCTTTATGCCGAAGTTCACTGTGTTGTCCTGGATGCTGCGCTCCGCGACCTTGTTGCCTACGGCCTCGAACAGCTTCTTTGCGAGCTTCCTTGCAGGCTCGTTCCTGACAGTCACGAATGAGCCTATTTTGGCGCCCTTTGATATCTTGAATGACGGTATCCTCTTCGTGGATATTGAATCGGCGGGCTTGAAGCCAGATATCTGCTGCAGCAGCTTCTTGGCATTTGCTTGCTGCTTTTCGTCGTTCCCCGTGCCTATGTTTATCACTAGCTTGTTTATCCTTATGCGCCTCATTGGGTTGTCTTCCTTCTTCGCTCCTGTTTCTTTCTTTGCCATTGGAATCAACCTATAACTATGAGGTTCTCGACGAGCGTGTCGAACTTTTCCCCGTTCTCCTGCTCGACTGTTGCTGTTGCCCCTGTGTGCATCGTGCCCTTGGCCATGTTGGCGATCTTGCCCTTCGCCCCTACGTGCACTCCGTCGATGACCATGCACTTTGCGCCCGCCTTCAGCGGGAAATGCTGCTTGACCTCGTTTGATTCTGAAAGCGCGATCGTATCGCCTACCTTCACGTCATTGTTTGGCGACGGTATTATGCTGCCGTCGTGCAGCTTGAGCATGAGTTTCTTGTTCTTGTATACGTACTTGCCCGTGACCTTGGCGTTCCTTTCCGGCTGGCCCTTCTGCTCCTCCAGAACTGCCTGGCTGTGCCCGTTTATGCTTACCGAAAACTTCTTTCCTATGGACTCTATGCTTATTATGTCGTTAAGGCCCACAGGGTATTTCGGGTCCTTGACCTTTGTCCCGTTAACGGCTATCTGCATGTTCTTTATTGACCTAACTGCTTCCGCCGTTCCTGAAAAAAGCGATGTCTTTTTCACTATCGTCTGCAAAGGAGCCGACTTTTCGAAGCTGTGCCTCCCTGGCCTCTGCTTTGCCGTGTACTTGTTGCCCTTCTTCGCAACCCCGAAGAACTTGGGTGCGTTGAGCGACTTTATGTGCCTATTGTTCCCTTTGTTTGCCATTTTGAATCACGTCTTTTGCCTCCACGCTGGGCTTTGCGCTTGTAGTGGGAGCGACTTTCAATTTTTGAGCCCTTTTCTTGTCCGACAGGTTCAGATCGGTTATGTAAACGTTGCTTATGCTTACGAAGACTGGCTTCTCCTTGCCCTTCACGTCCTTCCTGTTCATAGAATCTATTGAGAGCTTTCCCTTCCTCAGGTCCACGTTCACGACCTTTCCGGTGGTTCCCTTCTTCTTTCCTGAGACCAGCTTTACTGTGTCGCCCTTCGACACCTGTATTGACCTTTTTGCAATCTTTAGCCTCTGCCTCAACTCCTTGCTTATGTGTGCGTGCGCCATGTGCTGCATCTGGTGAAGCGGCGCCGTATGCCTGAATTTCCTCTGCTTTCTGGGCTTGCTGCTTTTGATCATCATACCACTCTTGAAGCTATGCCGGCCAGCTTTATGTACCTTTCGACTACCTCCCTGGCCATTGCGCCCTTTACTTCGGTCGCTATCGGAAGATTTGTGTCATTTATAAGTATAGCTGCATTGTCTTCGAACCTGACCCTCATGCCGTTGGCACGCCTTATGGGCTGCCTCTGCCTTATTATGACCGCCCTGACCTTTTTCTTTATGTATTGGGGGGATCCGCTCTTGACGCTAGCTAGGACTATGTCACCTATGCCGTTGCTTGCCATCCTCTTGTGCGCCCCGGACTTTCCTATCTTGTTTATTATCATTAGCGTCTTTGCGCCGCTGTTGTCCGCGCACGTGAGTATGCTGCCGGGAACCAATGTTTTTGATATGTTAGTGGTAATACCTTTCATTTCAAGCACCTGATTTCTTTATTATCTTAGTGACCACGAAGGACTTTGTCTTGCTCAGCCTCCTGCAGCCCTCGACTATCACAGTGTCGCCGGCCTTTGCCCCTATGCACTGTGGGTTGTAGGCAGGTATGCGCGATGATTTCCTAAGCGAACGCTCGTATTTCTTCAGGAAGGTCGTGTACGGCCTTTCCACTATCACTGTCTTGGCAGCCTTGTCGCTGACTACCACGGCTTCTATGCTGCTGCCGTGCGTCTTGACGCTGCCGTGTATCGGGCATTTAGGGTCTTCGCATTCCAATTAATCACTCTGCAAACTTTTAAAGGCACGAATAAGGGTGCCACCATAGCAGTTGGCCTGGGCAAAAAACGCCGAGAGCCGAAAAGCAATAAAATTGCAGTTAATTATTAGATGTATAATATATAAAAATCATACGCTTCGCGCCTTGTAGAACTTGAGACCCTTGTTTATTCGCTCGTGGGGCCTGAAATTTATCTCTTTTCCGTCGACAACGAAGCTTTTCCTGCCGCTCCTGAACGCAAAAACTGTTCCGATTTTTGGCACCCTTACTGTTTTATCGGATTTTTTTATCAAAAGCGTGGACTTTGTTTCGTCCAAGACTATGCCCGATATGCCAATTCTGCCAGAATCGTTTGAGCTTTTGACGCTTACCCTGAGCCCTATCAGTTCCTGGAGCACTATGTTCTTGTTGTTGTACTCTGGTTCCAGCGCATGCCCAGGGCTTTTTTTAGGACTTCTCAAGCAAAGCACCGCAAGGCTGAATTGGGATTATCCCCTTTTAAACCTGAGCTTCAGGTATTCGACTTCGTTGGCTTCCCTGAGCTTTTCTATGTAGCGCGTAAAAGAGTCGATAAGGCTTTTTTCGTAAGAACGCGAGATGTCCATGTAGGAATCTATTTGCATCCTCTCGTCTAATTTTATGGTCTTGTCAGGGAGCAGGTCTCGCTTTAGGCCTTTCATCACATTGAGCATGCGGTCTGCCAAAATATCGGCATTGAATTTCGCCTCTTCCGCTTGACCGAGCTTTGATGTCGCGTGCACGCGCGAGTCCTTTATGGATAGCTTTATGAATTTAAGAAGGTCCTTCTGCCCGCTGCGGAACTCCGAATGCTTTAACCCCTTGTACATTAGGCGCATCGCACCGATTTCGTATCCCAGTCTGTCCAGTTCGAATTTGTGAAGCTTCTCGAAAGCCTCTATGCCTTCGGGTTCGGATTCTACGGAGACCATGCCGCGCCTGAGCTTTCTTATGCTTGGCTCCTTCAGCTCGGATATTGCCTTGTTGGTATGCAAAGCCACTTCGATGAAATAGGACAGCAACTGCTCTGCCTTTTTGGTATCGACAATCCTTACGCTTATCCCATCCTTTCTTATCAATGCCATGGTATAATATCCGCTTTTCAAGATATTTAAGCGTTTATTGGAGGAGAGGAAGGTCACAACCTTTATATATTATGACGTGGTGGCCAGCACTGTGTTGGTGTTCACACCCTCCTTATAGAAGCCCCGGAAACCCTGAAGTACTGGATATTGCGGCTGCCGATATTCTTCTTGGCGTGCATTATGTTTTCAATCTTGTCTTCGTAGAACTCGATTTCTTCGTACTTTTGCGAAATCTTGCCCAGTTCTCCGAGCTTCCATTCTTCGTCGTGGCCGATGAGGTATTTCTTTGGCCTGAAGATAAGGCGGTTGAACTCGAGGCCGCTGGATGCGATCAGGGACGTTATGGTTTCGGAATCGTCCTTTGACCTGGCGGTCAGCAGTATCAGCGTTGCACTGCTTTTCTTGAGCTTGTTTATCATTGGCAGGTTGGGCCTGCTCTTTTTGTGATATTTGTCGAATCCGAGCCTGTAAATCCTGTGTTTTTCTGGCTTAGGTAGCGACCTTATCTCCTTGATCGACATAAGCCTGCCGTAGATGTCCTTAGAAGCCATTATAGTGCACTCGTCGGTAAAAAACAGCGTGTTGTCGAAATCCACGACCGCTGCCCTGCCGGAACCGGGTTTTTTTGCCTTTGTGGTTTTTTGCCCCAACTTCATCACGAGTCTATGCCGAACTGCTTAAGCTCGGAATTTGCAACAGGGGTATACCCTGGATACCTGTCTTCCGGCTTTGGCTTTTCTTTTGATATAACCATCGTGCCGAAGCGCACTGGTATGTTCGTAGGCTTCTCGGTCTGATTGCTTATTGTTATGGCTTTGAACTCCCTGTTTAGTAGGTATGCCAAATAAGCCCTGTGCGTTCCATCTTTCACAGTCCTTACTGTATCGCTTTTTGATATTGTGTTTTTTACGTCTGCGAGGGCACTGACAATGTCGAATGTGACCGTGCCTTCAACACCATTTATTTTTATCGTGTCGCCTTTTGCAATCCTCTCCTCCACCGCCTTGATTGGCCCTTCCAGGTCGGCGGCCCTATAATCTATGACTACCGGAGGCACCAGTATAGACGCGTAGGTTTTGCTGCCAATGGTGGCTTTTATTGCGTAGCTAATTCCGTCAGAATATGCAGTTGCGCCTATGCTGCTTAGAAATCTATCCCTTTTTTCCGACTCGGCAAGCTTGGCCGCGCTTATGAACGTCTGCACTCCATATATGAATTCTGCGTTGTGAGGCTCTACTGAAAAGCGTGCATCCTTATACACCCGGTTGCCAGAGTTGTCCCTGGCACCCCTGAGCATGGAGAATAATTCCCCGTTTTCTATTTCATGTACTTCATAGCTTTTGGCATTTACGCCGGAAATGCCAGCAAGATCCTTGAGCGCCACTATGTAGTCTGAGCTTTTAAGAAATTCTGCGGTTTTTGGTGACGTGGAGCTTAATTTCTCCAGCAGTTGGCTTGAATTGATCTTGAATTTCAGGTCGGTTTGCCGGAACGGAACAGATTTGTACGCGGACACATGAACACC
The DNA here is from genome assembly GCA_021827665.1 of Microcaldota archaeon. Classification (GTDB taxonomy): domain Archaea; phylum Micrarchaeota; class Micrarchaeia; order Micrarchaeales; family Micrarchaeaceae; genus Micrarchaeum_A. The sequence goes on along the minus strand of JAKAUR010000017.1, from coordinate 3,954 downwards.
ATAGTGGATTTCGCACATTATAATATATAGGATTTTCCGCTTGTTTCACGTGCCGTTGGACCTTACGAAATCTGTTATGTAAGGTATTTCGACATCCCTGCCCATGTATGCCTCAAAGCCCACGTAAATGCCATATAGCCACATTAGGAGCCCGATTATGCCTGCTATGTACGGAACCAGGAAGAGCACCGCCTCGACGACTATTATTATTACGCCCAGTATTATGGCCTGCTCCGAATGGATCTTGAGCTGCTTGTTACCCTTGGAAAAGAACAGGTATATTATCGCTCCGGATATTATCGGGAAGACGTATGCCAGCAGGAACAATATACGGTCGTTTTCCGCTTGTTGTTTTGATTTTGGCATTGAATGCACCGTTTGAACGAGGTTCCGTTCACCTTATTATTACCTTGTCTGACACGTTGGTTATCCTGTCTATCTCAAACTTTAGCGTGGAGCCATAGTCGGTCTTTACCATCATGTAGCCCCTTTTGGAGTCTATGCTTGTGACCTTGCCTATGTACGCCCCTATGTCGTTTATGACGTTCTTGTCCTTTAGCTTGGCCTTCCTGACGGCGTGCCTCTTAAGCATCATGCTCGTATATGACACCACATACCCGAGTATTACCACCAGGACGCTGAAGACTAGGAGCTGATAGAAGTATATCTGCCCTATGAACCATGCCGACACTAAGTATATCAGAGCCAGCGTCACTATAGTATAACCCATGTAGGTCCCCTGGTTTATGGCCCTGTACTTGTAGTGCCTGCTCTCAAGGTCTATCATCCTGCCTATCAAATAAAGCACAAGGCTTACAGGCAGTAGCAGAAGAAGGTTTTCTATTGCGTATGAAACCTGCGTCAGCGGATTCCTGGTTATTGTCAAGGCATGGACGTAGCCCCCGTAGCCAAGCACTACGCTTATTATGAAGAACAATAGCGAAGCCATGTAGAGCGTGAATGTGACCCTGCTTACGCTGAACCCCAAACCCTTAACAGATGATATGAAGTAATCTTCAAGCCCGAAGCCCTTGGTTAGAAGGTAGAGGCCTATTAACGCAACGGGAAACTGCCATCCGAGATTCAGGTAGTAGCTTAGCGCGAATAGCAGCAAGAGCACGGCAGGGATGCCGAAAACGGCCCTTGCGTAATGGGGCTCCTTAAGCTTCTCTATAATTGTGAAATAGGTATTCTCAAACTGCTCGGCCTGCTTCATCCTGACCAGGTCAACGCTGTTGACCTTCAGCCTGTTCTTAAGCAGGGGAAGCACGCGCTGATCGCTTGCGCCATCGGTAACTAATACGCACGCATCCGGCCTGAACCTTTCTACGAGCAGGTCTATCTGCCTGGAGAGCTCGTTGTCTGCAAGGAAGCCTTCGTCCTCGGCACCGGTTATTGTGGCCACCCTGACCGAATATTTCTTCGATACAAGCTCTTCGTATTTCTTGACGGCCTCGAACATCGTGTTGGCGTCTGTCTCCTGAGGGTCCGCCAAGGCCAGCTTTGTCGCTGCCTTTATTATCTCGTTTTTCCCTATTACGGGCCCGTTTATCTTTGTCTTCCTGTAGAGGTCGTTGTCTATGTCTACAGCAAGCACAAGGAGCCTTTCAGCCATCTTATCAGTAAAAATATGGAATAAAGCAATTAAAAAACTATATCATTGGTTGTTTGGACTGTCGAATTACGGAAGCTTTGCGACGCCCTTCAAAAGCAAGTACATGGCCGCATAGTTTGGAAGAACGATTTTCTTGTTTTCGAATGGCCCGTATTCCATTCCGTTCATCGCCAGCTTCTCCTTGGTGTTGGCAACTATCAACGTTTCGCCCTTGTCGAAGGCTATGCAGTCCTTCATCGGGTCAAACTTCTCGAAAGACGATACGCTTTCGACGGATTTGGCAATGAGGCCGGTGCCTCCGTGCAGCGTATCCGCCATGCCGAGCAGGTGCTGGGGATTCTTGGTTACGTTGCTGTCTATGGAATCGCTCTGCTTTATCGTCATGCTCTCCGCTACTTTTCTCCAGAACTCGTCCTTCTTCGGTATGCTGACCTTGTCCCAGTTGCCAGTAGTTATGCCCAGCATTATGCTCGGCTTGTTGAGATACATCTTGCGAGCCATCTGCCTGCTCATTCCCAGCGCCTGGAGCTGTGTCTCCCCGGCATTCAGTGCTGTGACCAGCGACCTGGCCATCCTGCCGCCCCAGCCAGGGTCATTGGGCTTCGGGCCCTGGAGCCTTGAGCTCTTGTCAGCTATGTTCGGGAAGAAGCTCTCAGGTTTCAGGCCACGTCCTGTCACGTAGTCGCTTATTTCGCTTCTCGATGCCTCATCAAGCGTGAGTACAGACTCCGAGCCTATTATTATGTGGTAGCCCCTGTTGCCGCTGAAGTTTATTTTTATCTCCTTGCTCGAAAACCCGAAGTCCGGAACGAGGAATTCCTCTATCAGCTTGAATGCCTCGCGCTTGACCTCGTGAAGGCAGTTTGGGCATACCCATGACGTGCCGTGCCTCGTCTGGCACTCCAGGTGCAGGTCGGAAGCGTCAAGGTCGAAAACCAGCTCGCTCCCTAGCCAGCCCTTTGTTTCCATTGGCCTGCCCGAAGGGTTTTCATAGAATGCGGGGGATGCAGATATGAAAGCGGGAGAGTTTGCGTCTATATACCTGTTGAGCGACTCAGCGTTGTTGAAGGCGATGTGCCTCTTCGCTATTTTCTTGTCAAACGTGCCGAATCCGAATTCCCTCTTCGTCAAATTGCTTATCGTAACAGGGTGCTTCCTGTAGAACTCCCTGAACATGGACCTTGCCAGGCTCTGCACGCTTTGATCTATATCAGGCATAATATTGATTGCCTTTAGGCTTATTTATTGCTTGCCTTTGCCGTTATAACGCCGACGTAAGCGGCATATCTGCACTTTGACGATAGACGTAGTGGCAGCAGCACAATTTAAATGTGCATTAAAAATTACTTGCTGACCAACATGGCTTTCGTTGTAGTGGATTTGGACGGATGTTTGGTGGACGATGTCCATGAAACTTTCGGAAGGTTCCTAAGGCGCGAGGATTCGGGCACGGAACATATGTTCAAGGAGCTCATATTCAACGTCCTTGACAGGATACCCACTGTTGTGGACTCAGTGGCTAAGCGCATAGACGTTGAGAAGGAGCTGAACATGTACGTAGTCAAAGCCCTGAAAACGATTTACGACTCCGGGTTTGAGATAGTGGTTAGGACAGCAAACAGAAAGATAGGAAAGGTGGGAGCGGACAGGATAAAATCCGTGCTGAAGGGCTACGGAATAGATGCAAGCGTGGAGCTCACAGAGGACAAATACAAATATGCAGAGCGCAACGGCGAAAGGCCTGCGCTTCTGCTCGACGACAAGCCCAATGTAGTGATAAATGCGGCCCGCAAGGGCATACGGTCAGTACTGATACGCACAGATTATAACCGGGCTGCAGGATTTTTCATTAGGGGAGTCAATAACCTAGTGAGCATTGCAGCCCCGGAGGACATGAACAACGCTTGCGTTAGGGCGCTCAGGCAGCGCGCGACCGCATGAAACGCTGCTCAGGTATAAAAAAGTTAAAACACAATAGTTATTATGCTAGGCATTTCCTCTCCCTCCGAATACGGAAAACGTTTGGAGCCAATAGAATTCTACGGCAAAAGGCTGGAAGTTGAAATAGTAGAGGCCAGGCTTAAGAACGGATACGCAGCAATAAGGAACGGCAGGGTGGTAATAAGGGTGCCGCAACGCTGCAGCAGAAAAAGGAAGCTGATGATAATAGATGAGCTGTACGGAAAGATATCGAATGCGGTAAGGAAAAAACCGAGTAGTTTTTTGGGGAATAACCTGCTTGAATTCAGAGATGGGGAGATTATTGCGCCGCTATCGGAAAGGCTCAGCGTATCCGTACGCGAATCAAGTACTATACATTCGCACGCGGCAGTACCGCC
>JAKAUR010000002.1 GCA_021827665.1 Microcaldota archaeon | reverse complement strand
GATCTCAAGTTTCGAGAGGTCCAGATAATCAGAATCTATTGAAGCGGGTACGTTAAATAGGCCACCGCCTAAGCAGTTCTATGTTTGCCATCTTTCCTCCAAGCTCTTTGATCCTTATGGCTTTGCTGCTTTTCATAAAATTACCTGATATTATGAGCGGGCGAGGAAGTATTTAAGCTTTTTGTGCAGCGACCTCTTGCGCTTATGATTTCGCAGCCATTTCGAGCACAGCTTTGACCGCTTCCGCCTCGTATATGTGCTTGCACTTTCCACCTACCTTGTTTTTCCTGTATACAAAGTCAGGACAGCTGCACGATGGGCTTTTGCCTATGCTTACTGTGTACGGTTCTCTATCCGTCCCGGAATGCGAGCTTACTCTCCATTTCCCGTCCTTCAGCCTTTCAACCATCACGCTGCCCCATATGCTGACAGATATGTTGACCGAAGTATTTGACCTGTCCGCATATTTTACCGTGACTCCGCCCATCTCTACAGGTATGGCGCCCCTGCGTTCCCTTTTCACAGCCTCTATGAACGATTTGAAATCAGGATCTCCAAAAGCCTTCATCTCCTTCTCGACGCGGTATATGAAGTCGTGCTTCTTGTTGTTCCAGTCCACTCTTGTAACGTATTTCATTATCTGCTTTGCAAAATTCCTGTCATTGTTCTTGTACAGCTCGTATACTGTCTTGGCTATCTCCTCCGCCCCGCTTTTTTCCTCTTTTGGGTATACGTTCCTTAGCAGGCTGAGCGTTTTCTGTGCTTCTTGCCCCATATCCCTAACGCCTTCGGGCTTTTTATCCTTGTTCATGCAATCATTTCCTTATAAGTGACAAAATAGAATAAATCTGATGAATTCTTTAAATATATAAACCGTTTGCATCCGATGGCCCTTTGTAACTGCTTAAATATTTGAAAATACAATATATTTATCATGTTATTCAACAAGAGAAAGCAGGATAGGGTGCCAGCAGAAATGTCCTCAAGGCTCATGGCTGCAAATCAGTCCGACATAGCTGCCGAAGCCAATGGGGTGACCGATTTTTCCTATGTCGAAGCTTTCAAAGATTCGAAGATTCTTGTAATCGGCGACACGGATCACAGGGATGCCAAAATAGTGGGAAGCCTCGCAAACGGCGTAGATGAAATGGCTGCATCAGGGGTCAAAAGGCTCCTGATAGAGCTGCCGAAGGATCCGGACATAGTATCGGCAATAAACGAGCTTAATTCAAGCGGCAATTCTGACGGGCTGTCTAACATCCTGGACAGGCATTCTAGGAATCCGCTGCAGCTGCTGAGGCTGCTAAAAGGGGCGCACGGCAGCGGAATCGAGATTGTTCCAATAGACATGCCATTTTCGCTACAGAGAAATTTTGAAGACAAAATCCTGGCAAAGGAGCGCGGAACGTATATGGGCAACGAGATAGCCAAATACGGCGGCACAGAAGGGAAAACGATCGTTTTTTGCGGCCTCAATCACCTGAATTCCGACCAAATCCCGGCAGTGCTTAAGTCGAGATCTGTAAATTTCAGGTCTGCGGCGATATTTACCGATGGCCAATCGACCAACCTGTTTGACCTTTCCCTGGTAAAGCTCGGAGTCTGCGAGTATGCGGAGAGCCTAGGCCGCAAGGGCAAGGACACGATCATAGAGCTCAAAGAATCATACGGCATAAGCAGCGTGCTATACCTGAAGTGGCAGCCCGATTGGCATTCGGGTTCCAAAGGCAACGAAAACGAAGGCAGTTATCTAGAGCTTAAATCAAGCATAAATAAAGATGTATTTGCCGATTTTTCGGATTCCGTAGAATCAGATTCAAAGCTTTGGAAAAATTCAAACCTGAAAAAGATAGTCAAGACTATGGAGATGTTCGGGGACGCGCTTAACGAGTTCCAGAAATTTTACCTGTCTATATCTTTGGACAGGTACCTGAACATCACAATGCGCCACGGAGGCGGTTCGATAGTCGACATAAAGTACAGCAGCAGGGATCAAGCCTTCAAGATAAGGACTGTAGACACGTTCCACTACGAATACTCCAAAAATGCAGATTACGGCTCATCCATGCGCTACAGGGAGGCAACGCTCGGCATGCTTCTTTCCCAGTACGGGCTGCCTAAATCGTCGCTAGGGGACGAAAGCTCTTTCAGGGAAGCGATAAGCAGGATAAAGATAGAGCCCAAGGGCAAAGATGTTGCATACAAACTCATATTCATGGCAATAGCATCCAGGTCAGGCATCGGAACGGTAAGGAAAGAATCCGAAGGGATATATCTTGCAGACAGATACGGGAAAAAGGTCGTGGAGGTAAAACTAGATGAGATAAAGCCCGACTCCAGGACGTTGAAGATACTCGGAGCAGGGGAAGAAATCCTGGAATGGAGCATGGCAGCACAGAACGCGCTTCATGAAATCCTCAGCCATGATCCATGGATGAAGCGCAGGACAAAGCGCGCCTTGGAGGATGCAATAGGTATTGACGGGATGGCCAAGCACGTATATTTCTTCTTCGACGGGATCTCTTCCCGCGTTTCCGAATCGTATTCCAATCTAGAGCCGATGGGCAATTCGGAATTCTCATCACTTGCAGAAGATTTTGTAAGGGAAGCTTCGGCACTGGAAAGATACCTTAAGCAGGCAAGGGCTCTGCTTCCTGCCGTAACTTATGTGGAATTCGACATAAATTCACTGCTCCTGTCTGACAAAAGGTTCCTAACGGGATTGGAGCATGGTGCGAACGCAGAAACGATTGTGGATTCCTGCATAAAAGCGATAGACAAAAGGGTGGAGCAGATAAAGCACGAACTCAGCGGAAGTGGCAATGCTTACAGGGATTTCCTCAGGGTCTGAGCCGTTGCGGGATTGCATAGATCCGCTTTCAATTGGGCGATGATGAATTGGGCGATAGTGCGCAAGTTCGCACTGCCCATTAATCCTCGCTCAAGACCTTAAAAGCTGTGTAAGATGCGGGTATACTTCTTCGATATAAGGCGATATCGCTTCGTTTGCAATTATGTCTCCGTATATTTTTGAGATTTTCTTGCCGAATTCAGATAAGCCTTTGCCAACTCTGGAATCCTTCCCGGTCTCGAAGGCGTCCCTTCTGCTACTATATTCAACATTATAGATGTTTTCCAGCGAGGTGATTATGCTGCGCATTGTCTCGTGGCTTTTCCCACTAGAGTCCCAGCCCTCCAAGCTCCTTTTTATTCCTAATGCCACATTTTCCAAAACTTTATTTATTGAATTAAGCGTTTCTTCCCTTGGCCCATAAAAAAGCGTTATCTCATCCTTATACTGCTTATACATCTCCCTTATCAGTTCCGAAGCCTTTTTCATGTCCGCCTCCAAGTCGCTGCTGTATACTTCATCTTTAACGGCCCTTTGCAGGTACATGGTTTTTGCCACATAATAGCCAAGAGGGGTTGTAAAAACCATATCATGGCCGCTGTGGCAGAAGTCCGCACCATTGCTAACTCTCTTTGCCAGCCCTTCCATCATTTTAAAGTCAAATTTTTGACGGTCTAGACAATATGTATCCTCAGCTCCCGCTACGTATTTTCTGCGCTTGTTTTTATCATAATAATTATTCAGGACTGGACTGTCGAAATAATCCGCATTTATGTGCTCGGAATCCGAACTGTATATATCAAGAAGCATTCCAAATTGCCTTTTTACCTCCGTGCTGCTGTTTTCAACCATTTCGAGGAGCTTTTCCGAAAGGTTACCAAGCATATGCGAATAATTGCCAAGAATCGAATGATCAAAGCTGTGCGCCTCGTCCGAATAGGACCTAAGTACGGCACCATCAAGTTCGTGCCTGATTGAGCCATTGCCGATGTACCGCTCATATGCGCTTTGCTCGCTTTGAGTTATCTCAGCCGCTTTGCTTATCTTGTCGCATACGTAATTGTAACTGTTCTGTTTGCCTTTTGTTGCGTCCGTAAACTCACGGTTCGGATGGGATCGTTTTTATATATAATACTTGCGTTGGAATGCGCCTGCCGTAGCTATTAAATCGGTTTCAGGAAAATATGAATTATGCGAAAATGGCTTACGAGGGATGTGCTGCTGATATCCCTATCGGCGTTCTTAGCAGATGCCGGCTATCAGGCGCTTATAGCGGGATTCCCAATATTCCTGGTGCTGTACCTTAAAGCCCCTGTATACTATCTTGGGATAGCCATGGCTCTGGCTTACGGCATAGGCTCGTTGTTTGCTTATTACGGCGGAAAACTGGCAGATAAGCATGAAAAGAAAAAAGTCGCAATCATCGGAAATCTTCTCATACCTATACTCTCGTTCACCGGCTTTGCGTCGTTAGCTGCCGAAGCCACTGCGATATTCTCGGCAGGCTGGTGGGCTAGAAATTTCAGGACCCCGGCCAGGAGGGCAATGATAGGGGACATATCTGCAAAGCTAGATAAGCCAAAGGTATACGGGTTCCTTAATGCGCTGGACGTAGGTGGAGGAATCGTGGCTGTGGCATACCTGTCAATAGGGATATATCTCGGCGTTGCCATCAGGCTCATATTCCTCGCCACTGCCATACCAATACTGATATCCTCGCTGTGCCTTTTCCTGGTAAGCTACAAGGGCATGCCGAGACGCAGCAAAAGCAGTACAAAGATTGCGGAAAAAGCCAAGGTAGCAGTCAAGTTCGCCCGCGCAAAGGCCGGAGCATACAAAGGCGTAATACTGGCAACAGGGATATACGGCCTTAGCTTTTACAGCATGAGCTTCCCGGTGCTTACGATCGCACAGCAGTCCACTGACCTATACGGCGTTCTTTCATACGCCCTGTTCCTTCTGGTCTCGGCAGTATTCGGATACGCTGCCGGGGTTTTGGCGAAGAGGATGGTCAGGAACCTCGCGGTCTTCGGATATTTCCTGGCGGGAATAGGCTCGCTCATCATAGGCCTGTCCTATCATTTCGGCCTAGGCGCCTTGGTCTCATATGCTGGCATATTCGTGATAGGGATAGCGGTCGGAACCATAGAGACAATAGAGCCTGCAATAGTGTCGCTTGTCAGAAACAGGGCAAATTCCGGAAGCGGAATGGGCATGCTGACCTCGTCTCGCAGCATGGGCCTGTTCGTGGCAAATCTGGCTCTCGGATTCCTTTATGCCCTTGGGCCCCTCTACGCGTACGGCTTTGCGGCAACTATGGCCATGCTTGCAGGAATAGTGCTTTTGGGATTCGGATTTGGATCAGGGGTCTAATCATTAAGGCTTTCGGGCTTTTTCTCGTCGCCTATGGTTACGGTATCCAGCCTGTGCCACATCGCAATCGCGACCATCGAACAATAGGGATGCCACTTCAGGGCGAGCTTTTCTATCCTCTTTCTATCGGGAAGTTCTTTCAGCCCGTATGTGCTCTGAAGCCCCTTTCTGACCCCCAGGTCTTCCGCTGGCATGACGTCGGTCCTTCCAAGGCTGAATATGAGAAACATGTCAGAAGTCCACCGCCCTATGCCCTTCACAGAGCTTAGCCTTTCGACTATCTCCTCGTCGGAAAGGCTGTCTATCCCTTCCAATGCCAGCATGCCGCTTTCGAGCTTCTTGCAAAGATCCAACATATAAAAGTATTTTTGAGGGGATATGCCGGCACCCCTTACCGTTTTTTCGTCCGTTTTTATAAATTCTGACGGAGATGGAATCCTTCCTCCGTAAAGCTTTTTGAACCTGTTCAATATCGCTTCTGCTGCTTTTCCAGCAAGCTGCTGGAACACTATGGATTCGACAACGGAGCCGTAATAGTCGGAATCATACGTCATGTCGACGTGGAAGCCAGGCCTTATTGCCCTAGCCAGCTTTGGGTCGTTCTTCCGGAGGTGCCTGATGCCCCTTTCCCATGACGATTTCCTGAAAAGCGTTTCGACGTTGCGTTTTCGCATGCTCTCTTTTATATTCTTTAATTTATAATCCTTATTTTCCATGCGATCAACCACTTAAAAATCAAAAGCTTTAAATCTTCAAATTGCAATATCGATTCGATGTGCCCATATGCTCTACACGTGCACGGCACAGTCAAGCTGGTCAGATGGAGGGTAGAATAGATTCTGAATGGGGCAGGCTCAGAAAAGTCGTGGTTCACAGGCCAGGCATGGAAATGTTCCTTGGGCTTCTAGATCCAACCGCTTCATTGTACGAGCGCTCGTTCAACCAGGAAGCGGCACAAAAAGAGCATGATGCCATGGTGCATGCGCTCAAAGACGAGTTCAATGTAAGGGTCGAAACGCTAGAAGACAGCATAAAAACAAGGGCAGGCAGCAACCGCAAGGCGAAGTCGACGGTCATCGATGCCGCACTGAAAAGCATCAGTTTTTCCGGAGACAGAAAAGAGGTTTCAACTGCCATAAAGAACCTGAAGGAAAATGTAGACGAATATGATTTGGATTATTTTCTCAATGCGATAATACTCATGCCCAAGGTTTCCGTAAGGAGGGCAAGGGGTGCGGACGCAATGCATGTAAGCGTTACGGAAAAGGACCCGCTAGCAAATCTCTATTTCATGCGCGACCAGCAAGCAGTTACTGACAAAGGCATATTCATGTCCAGGATGTCTAAGCCGCAGAGAAGGCGCGAGCCGTTTTTGACCAAGATATTATGGGGTCTGCTTGGGCTTCCAATAGTGCACGAGGCATCGGCCCCAGGAACCTTTGAAGGTGGAGATTTCATGCCAATGGGGAATTTCGCGATGATAGGGCTTGGCGACAGGACAAATAAGAGCGGGGCAGAGCAGATGCTGGAGTATGGTCAATCTTTTCAGGAAGTAGCGGTTGTTCACCAGCCTTCGCATCCGCTAATACACGGAAACAAGCCTGATCCCATGATAGACATGCATCTCGACACCTATTGCAATGTGGCAGGAAACGATACGATAATAGGCTCAGAGCTACTATTGAAAAGGGCAATCGTAGAAGTTTACAAAAAGGGTGGAGGCGCCTACAACAAGGAAACTGCCAAAACAAACCTGCATGACTACCTCAGGTCCAAGGGTTTTAACGTAATAAACCTTTCGACAATAGAACAAATGTCGTATTCGTCAAATTTCCTGTGCATAAAGGACCATTCCATACTGGTTATAGATGGCGCTTCAGCCGCCAAAAAGGTTCTAAGAAACCTCTCGGAAAAGGCAAGGTACGACCCGAAAAGGTACGGGGCCATTTTCTTGCATGCGAAGAAGGAGTACCAAAGGCTTGCCTCCATCGGGCAGATATTTCCAAATAAAAAAGAGATACGGGAGAACGGCATAGACTACATCGCCTTGGATTTGAGCAATATAACCGGAGGCTATGGCGGCGCGCATTGCATGACTGCAGTGATAGAGCGAGGATAAAGGGAAAACTATTTTGTTATTATGGTCCCGGCCTTCAGCCTTGCCGCCTTTTCGGCATTTGCAAGCGACGTTATCACTGCCGGTTTGCCAGTATGTTTTACGAAACTTATCGCAGCCTCTATCTTCGGCTTCATGGTACCTTCTTCGAACTGCCCCTTTTCCATGTAAGCCAAGCATTCTTCTATGCTTATGGATTTCAGCGCCTTCTGATTTTCAGTCCCATAATCCAGAAACACGCTGTCTACGTCAGTCAGTATGACTAGCAAATCCACATTCAGCTTTCTTGCCAGCAGCGATGACGCAAGGTCCTTGTCTATCACCGCATTAGCCCCTTCGTATGATCCACCGTTTTTTATTACCGGGACTCCGCCACCCCCTGCACATACGACAACAGCACCGCTGTCATGCAGCTTTTTTATGGAGCTCAGCTCTATTATGTCCACAGGTTCAGGGGAAGCTACAACTCGCCTATACTTGCCGTTTTCCTTTGCCATGGCCCAGCCGTATTTTTTTGCTATGGCATCCGACTCCTTCTTCCCATAGAACGGGCCTATGGGCTTTGAAGGTTCTTTAAAATGCGGGTCGTTCTTGTCAACAAGCGTTCTCGTAAGTATGCAGCTTAGCTCCTTTTCAATCCCAACGGAATCGAGCTCATTGCTCAATGCCTGCGCTATCATATAACCTATCATGCCCTGGCTCTCAGCCCCGCATACCGGAAGCGGCATAGCCGGCAGCTTTTCTTTTGACCACTCGTATACGGAAACTATATCCCCGACCTGGGGCCCGTTGCCATGGGTTATGACTACGTTGTTTCCCATATTTATTATTCTGGCGATTTTCCTTGCAGTATCTTTTATATTGCCATACTGCTCTTCGAAGGTCCCTTTTTCATTTTCCTGCAATATCGCATTCCCTCCCAATGCTATAAGTATGTCCATAATCCCGCCTATTCATTCATACGATCATAAGAGAATCAATGCGCCAATACAAAACACACATATTATAACCTTCAGGTAGCAGATGAATCGAATATAGTGAAAAAGTATATAAATAAATATCTTCAGGTGTGATTAGAAGTAAAAAGGTGTGGTTCTGGGCAAAACTGACAAAAGAGATCG
>JAKAUR010000004.1 GCA_021827665.1 Microcaldota archaeon | reverse complement strand
TCAACTAGTTTACCAATAACCTTGCCATAAGCCTTTATTCTCTTTCCTTCTCTTATATGTTTCTGCATATGCCTAATAGCTTATTTGTGTCTAATGCCAAAAACTTTTTTAAGCTTATTTATCATACTTTTTTTCTTTTTATTGCCTAGTTTTTCAGTGTTCTTACTGCCAATTTCTTTAATATCTCCATCATTTTTAATGGACTTTACTGGTTGTTTGTATTCGATATCAATTCCGAGCTTATCTCTTGCAGCCTTCAAATCTTCTTGAGTAAGTGGTGGATGCTTTGTCGTTTCTTTTATCTTCTCTTTTGCGTTATTCTCTATAGGGTATATAAACAAAGAAGGTGGTTCTTTCGTTATGCTTGCTACTCTTTTATCATCTCCAAGAAATGCGCCGAACGCATCATAAGTTATCCTTTTCTTTTTATCGTACCAATCATTCCATTCTGCAGTGTACTTAGAGCATGGGTGACCGCCTTCTTTCTTCCAATCCTTTTCTAGTTTGATGCGTTTTTCACCATCATACTGGCTAAGCGTATTTATTTGTGCCAAGGTAGAAACCATCAGTGCCTCTGAGTGTACCTGGCAGTAACGTTTCATGCAATATCTGCAAATATTTACTGCTTTTTTGTTGCATCCATTAGCAGAGCATACATTAATTCCAGTCCTTATTTTGCGAGTAGGTACTGACTTATCTGCTGTTTTGCTTTTATTCGATTCGCTTATTATGCTGTTTGGATTGTACATTGCCAATTCTATATTAATCTCTCTATTCATACGTTCAAAATCTGCGCCGTGAGAATAAAAACCCAATGCATGTGTCACTTCATGTACCGCAGTTCTTTTTAATCCTTCTAGACTTTGTATTCGAAGTTGGCGTTCTGATACACATATAAGATGTTGATCAGGGTGATAATGCGCAAGCTCGTTCGGCCCTTCTTTGCTGCATCCATTAAAGTTTATGACTGGTGGAGAAATGTTTTGTTTTGTACATACAAGGTATACTATATTTTCAATAAGATCCTTTTTCCATCGAAGGACGTTTGCATCCAGATTATTCTGCATTATTGCACCAATATAACCCCATTCAATAAGTAAATACCTGCAATTATTTATTAAATTTGCCACATCCAGATCAAATACTACGTATCCATTACAACTAAATATCGTTTAAATAAGCTACGATACTTGTACTAGCGAATAACACTGCTGCTCCTTTAAATCTCTATACACCCAAACTTATACTATGAAAAATCAAGCTAGGCATGCGGTGCATTGGAAGACCCGCCGTGCCATGCGTGTCAAGTCGCTCAGGCAGGCCAGCAGAGATGGCAGCGATTCTGAATACGGCAGCCTTAGAAGTAGCACAAGCAGCCGTGCCGACCTTGAGGTCTATGAACACGAAGAGGCCCAAAAGCTGGGCAGCATAGGCATTCTTGCGGAATTGAATCCCCCAAAGTTCGCACTTCTGGATGGGAAAAAATTCGTATCAGGAAAAGCGGAAACCGATTACCAGCTGGACCTTCTGGACCAGCTCGCAATAGGAGACAACGTCATATTTTCGCTTGAGGGCAGCAACCCAATAATAAAGGGCATAACAGTCAGGAGCTCCAAGCTCGCCAGGCTGCGCATGGACACATCAAAAAAGTCAGCGCTGCGGGCCGAAGAGCACGTGATTGCAGCCAACATTGACATAGCTGTGATAGTGGCTTCCACAATACAGCCCCAGTTCAACCCCAACCTGGTTGACAGGTACCTGGTGATAAGCCAGTACGGAGGCGTGAGCCCGTTGCTGTGCATTACAAAGACCGATTTGGCTCCGGCTCCTGATATCTCAATGTACGAGGGAGCTGATCTGCCAGTAGTCAAGCTTTCAAACAAGACAAAGGACGGCGTTGAAAAGCTTCTCCCATATATCAAGGGAAAGAGATGCGTCATGATAGGCAGCAGCGGAGTGGGAAAATCCTCTCTTATAAACAGCCTTTTGGGCGATGAGCTTCTTCTCACTGATGAAGTTGGCAGGAAATCGGGAAAGGGGACTCACACCACTTCAACATCTTCCCTTCACCTCCTTGACGAATCCACAATGCTTATCGACACGCCAGGAATACGCTCGCTAGGCATGTGGGGAATAGACAAGAATTCCCTTCGTTTGTACTATCCGGAATTCGCAGAGTTTTCTCCAAACTGCAAATTCAGGGACTGCACGCATTCGCACGAGCCAGGATGTGCGGTAAAGAAAGCGGTAGAAGAAGGCCTGATTCGCAGGGACAGGTACGACAGCTACATACGCCTGCTTTCAAAAGAATAACTTACCACACAACATTCAGTTCTATAAAGATACAATTCATAAAGCCATTGTACCATATCTACAATTGACGATAGGAGATTCATTTGGTTGAAGAAAAGATTCTCAAGAAGGAGGTGCAGGATATAGACAGGTTCTTACACTCTTTGATTAGTGTTAAGCTCACCGTGCCTCAGGTGCGCATATCAAACAAAATCAATGATGCCGAAGAATATTGGGACGGAGTTATAATTCTAAATCCTGGCTATCTGAAAGGCAGGGAGAGGATAAGCCTGAGCGCGCTAATCGCACACGGCTTCTTCCACCACGTGCAGCATACCAAGTTCAAGCACTACGACCCTAGCAAGCTTTGGAACATGCTGAAGCCCTATAACTTGAAGCACGATGACGTGCAGGACATTGTCAACAACATCTTCGAGAGCTCTGCAATGTTCTTCGCTGCCGTATATTTGACGCGAAAAACAAAAGGTCCAGAAAGGATTGCAAGGATCATTAGATACCTACACTCCAAGCCATATACTCCTCCTGCTGGAAAGTTTGTAGCCGGAAACGACATGGTTCTGCTACTTTATTCGAGTAATGGTCACAGTGTGCGCAAGACGCTGCAGTACACCACCACATATAGGGGCCAGGCGAAGATGGTTAGGGATTTTCTAGACTTGATGCCGCGGCAGAAATCCTGAAACCTATTCTTATATTGAACGGTACTCAATGGCTGAAGGTCATTGTCTTTTTGCCAAGCGTTCTGATAAAGTTAGGGTTGCGGGGCTTATGAAGTTGCTAGTGGCTATCTCTTCTGGCCATTTGCTTGGCCCTATGGACATGAGCCGTACTTGTTCATGACTGATAAAATAAAGAGTTTGCAGACTACGCGCATTCGATTGGGGTAAGTGAGTACCACCTGCAATGGGTGAAGAAGCACAGGTACGAAACTCTCCTGAAGGGGAGTCACTACAAAGACTGTGAAATTGCGTTGGAAAACGCTGCCGAAAGGCATGGGATAACAATAAAGGAATTGTATGCGATGCCAGATCAAAGCCCAAGATAAAGGCGCCATCTATAATAATAAATTTGTCTGAGAGCCTGCCTAAAACATAACATTTAAGCGCAAAAAGGCTTAAGCCAAAAACTAAGCCGATTGTGCTAGCGCTAAATCAGTACTTGCCATAGAAAATAATAGCAGTTTTCGAATCTGTACAAAAGGTATTAAGGTTGCGCATTGATGCATAATTACGTGGTTGCATGGCATCTGGCAAAGTACCCCAAGAGATAGAATGGCACATAGATTACGACAGGCCGAAATCGGAACTGGATGCGGAATACATAGACGCGCTGATAAATCTATTGTCCAGAAAGCTGGGCCGCAAGCTCGGCAGCATACTGGACGTGCCCTGTGGCAACGGGCGCCTGCACGATTACTTTAGGGTGTATGGCTACTCGGTATACGGAGTAGACATAAGCAAAGAGCTCATAGAGCAGGCGAAAAAGTCTCATCCAGGAGAAGGCTACGAATACAGCTTAGGCGATATGAGGGACTTCAGCCTTAATAAGAAATTCGACGTATATTTGTCTTGGTTCACCAGCTTCGGCTATTTCGATGACAAGGATAACATCAAGGTGCTAAGGACGGCACGCACCCACCTGAAAAAGAATGGCATCATCATTATAGAGCTGTCAAACGGAACGCCTACGGTTGAATATCTAAAAACACATCCGAAGTCAGTATTCATACATGAAAGATCCGGCGAATATCTATCAATAGAAAGGCCATACCTGGAGTACGAAGATGGCGTAGCATACCAGGTGCGAAACGAAAGCATATACAAAAAGCATGGAAAGGATTTGCTTTTCGTGAAAATGCAAAGGCTCAACAGGCTCAGGCTCTATTCAAAGGAAGATTTGGAAAAGCAGCTTGTAAAAGCGGGTTTCAAGGTCATGCGCACCCTTGCCGGTTACTCATTCAAAGACTTTACTGAGGGAGACAAGCGCATGGTTATGGTCGGAATCAAGGAATAGGATCATAGGGTGCAGGAATACTGCATAAGCAGGATTAACGACACACATGCAAGTTTCGGCCTAAACATTGCAACCGTAACTTTCATTGCTTTTTATCGCTTGCCATATGGTGATGCAGAAACATATTGCTAAAATCTGGCCTTTTCGTGCATTATGATGTTGGTTATGCTCTTCTCCACTATTTTATCCTTTCTTACTCCTATGTCCGACAATGTCCTGTCTATTCTTGCCTTGGCTTCTTCCTCCTTTTCCTTTGAGGTCATTATCTCCGCTTCTATTCCCAAGCCGAAATCTTCTATGTCTTCAAGCACTATTGCTATTCCGTCAAGGACATAGGTCGATCTTCTCTTATTTATGGTGCAGAATGGTTTGAACCCTGAAGCTTTGAGTATCTTTGCGGCTTCATTTATGTTTCCCACCGGTGTTTCATGCTCCTCCCAGGAATTGTGGTCGTTCCTTTTGGTTATTACCTTGACGTTTAGGGTTGCCTCTCCGCGTTTGTTTTCTTCAGACTGTTCCCTAAGCCTTAAGCTGAAAGATCCCAATTCTCTCATCTCTATTTCGGAAAACGATTCCACTTCCTTTCCGCAGAAGTAGGTGTCCTTTACACTGGCCATTCCTTCATGAGAAGCCCCAAGCTCCTTCAGCCTTTTGCTGACAGCGTCGTATTCCGAGCGGTCTAGCAGCGCCCTTTTCTCCACCTCCTGCGTATTCACTCTTTCCATTGCAGCACCATTATTGTTTGGCAGCTGCATTATTAACGTTGACGTAAATGCGAAGTTCAAGTCTTGAGACTATGTCGCTGCTTTAATTCATGGCTACTTTGGGGCAAGATTATTATTCAGTTTGTGCCATATATTGAACGATTAGATGCTCGCTTTTATCGTCCTGAAATATTTCTTTCTCTGGCTGCACCTTTTCAGCGCAATATTGTTCATAGGAGGGTCTTTCTTCATGTGGCTGGTCTTGGTTCCGGGATCTAAAGACGCCATAAAGGACGAAGCGCAGAGGACCGTCCTTGTTTCCAAAATATCAAGGAGGTTTGCAAGGATGACATGGATGCTGCTCGCCACCCTTATAATAACCGGAGTGATAAATGCGTTTTGGTACTTGCCATACTCTGCGCATGCTTCGGCGTACGGGTTTGACCTTGTGGTCGCTATGGTGGCGCTTACCGCCGCACTTATCGCGTCCCTGTACGGGCCTGGAAGGCACTACGGCAGGATGATAGCAGGGTTTGCAAAGAAAGGAGATTTGGACGGATTGCGAAATGTGCGCAGGAAAAGCACGGCAGTATCTTACGCAAACCTGTGCATAATGGTTATGATTACGGTTGTTGCAGTGCTTATGTAGCGTTTAGAAAGTTTACGTGCGTATATGCCAAGCGATGTTAATGCCATTTGAAAACAAACCGGTCCTGGTGTTTTGGGAGACAACCAAGGCGTGCCCGCTCAATTGCGTGCATTGCAGGGCCGAAGCAATAAGCAATTCGCTGCCCGGTGAGCTAAGCACTTCGGAAGGAAAAGACCTGATAGACATGGTTTCCGATTTCGGGAAACCAGCGCCTGTGATGATATTCACAGGTGGCGACCCGCTAAGGCGCAGGGACCTTTTCGAGCTGCTGAAATACGCCTCGGAAAAGGGAGTTCCTTCGGCGTTGGCTCCGGCAGTGTCTGAGGACCTCACTCCAGATGTGCTAAATAAAATCAAAGCCAGCGGCGTTGCGTCAATTTCGCTAAGCCTGGACAGCTCCTATGGCTGGAAGCACGATGCAATAAGGCGGAAGCCCGGCACATTCGACAAGACCATAAATGCGATAAGGCATGCAAAAAGCATCGGCCTCGGAATACAAATCAATACTACCGTAATGAAAAGCAATATGGCTGAGCTCCCGAAGATATTTGCACTGCTCAAGCACGAGGGGGTAAAGGTTTGGGAGGTGTTTTTCCTGATAAATACCGGGCGCGGAACTACTGTAGAAGACATATCGGCAGTCCAATACGAAAGCGTGTGCAATTTCCTTTACGATGCATCAAAATATGGGATCATCATAAGGGTCGTCGAAGGGCCATTCATAAGGCGCGTGGCCAAGCTGCGCGAATCGCAAGGCGCGTATTGGAATTCCGAAGATTATCTTGCAATGCACGAAGATTTGGTTTCTGAACTAGGCGAGCCATCCGGGATGTCTACATTGTCCAAAAGCGGCACCATGGACGGCGACGGCATAATCTTTGTATCGCACGACGGCACGATCAACCCGGGCGGATTCGCTCCGGCTGCCATTGCAAACATAAAAGCTAAAGATCTGGTCGAAGCGTACAGGAACGATCCGATGCTTGTAAAAATAAGGTCAAGGAAGTTCAACGGAGCGTGCGGCTCATGCGACTTTACAAATGTCTGCGGAGGCAGCAGGGCAAGGGCATTTGCCAGTTGCGGAGATATTTACGGGTCGGATCCGGCGTGCATCAGGGTAGCGGCATCAATGCACGAATAAGATGCAGAGTTTCAAAGACTAACTCCAATATCTTTTAAAACAATAATGTCTAGGCCTTTAAGCTTGGATGGATTGCATCTTGCCGTTTGAACAAAGCGATATTGCAGCCCGAAGGCCGCAAAAGGTCAAAAATAAAAAATAAAAAGAGGCCTCATTACGTGAGGCTTATTTCTATCTGTACTGTGTCAGGGACCGGTATGCGCATGACCTGCCTGAGTGCCTGGTCGTTTGCGTATATCTGTATGAGCCTTTTGTGGATTCGCAGCTCCCATTTCTCATAGGTGTGGCTTCCGTCAGCTCCCGGAGCCTTCCTGACCGCGTGCTTTATCCTCTTGGTCGGGAGTGGTATCGGGCCCTTGACCTTCACTCCTATGGACTGGGCTATGTCCTTTATCTGCTTCATTACCTTATCGGCATCGCTCTTCGAGATGCTTGCGAGCTTGATTACTGCGACTCCACTCATTCGGCACCACTAATCATTTGCCCTGCGCCGGCGTCACGTCGAGTATTACTCCTGCGCCCACCGTTTCTCCCATGTCCCTTATCGCGAACCTTCCGAGCTGCGGGAAATCGCTGTACTTCTCCGCGCATATCGGCTTGGTCGGCTTTATCTTGACTATGGCGATGTCTCCGGTCTTTATGGTCTCGGGGTTCTGCTCCATGACCTGCCCTGTCTTCGGGTCCTTCTTTTCAAGGATCTCGGTTATGGTGCATGCAATCTGCGCAGTGTGTATGTGGAACACCGGAGTGTAGCCCTTCGCTATTACGTTCTGGTGGTGCAGTATTATTATCTGCGCCTTGAACTCGCTCACAACCATCGGCGGGTTGCTTGTCGGCCCGACAACGTCTCCGCGCTTGACGTCCTTCCTGTCAACGCCCTTTATGTTGAAGCCAACGTTATCTCCGGGCTCTGCCTTCTGCAGCTGCTGGTGGTGCATTTCTATGCTCTTTACTTCGGCCTTTGCGCCGCTTGGCATTATTATGACCTGGTCTCCAGGCTTCATTACTCCGGTTTCTACCCTTCCCACTGGAACGGTTCCGAATCCGGATATGCTGTAAACGTCCTGTATCGGAAGCCTAAGCGGCTTGTCCGTGGGCTTTGCAGGTACTGTAAGCAGGTCCAAGGATCCCAAGAGCGTAGGTCCGTTGTACCACGGCATCTTGTCTGACTTTGCGGCTACGTTGTCTCCGGCAAGCGCCGAATACGGTACGAAGTTTATTGAGTCTACATTCCTGTAGCCGAGAGACTTCAGAAGCGTCTGCACGTTTGCCTTTGCCTCCTCGAACTTCTTCTGGTCGTAGTTCGCGGCGTCCATCTTGTTTACTCCGACTATGATCTGGGCTATTCCGAGAACGTTCGCGAGTATCGCGTGCTCCCTTGTCTGCGCCTGCACTCCGTCAACAGCGCTCACTACGAGAACTGCCGCGTCTGCCTGGCTGGCTCCCGTAATCATGTTCTTTACGAAGTCCCTGTGGCCTGGTGCGTCTATTATCGTGAAGTAGTATTTCGGGGTCTGGAAGTCCCTGTGCATTATGTCTATGGTTATTCCTCTTTCACGCTCCTCCTTGAGCTGGTCCATGACGAATGCGAATTCGAACGTCGGCCTGTTCATCTGCTGCGTTAGCTCCTTGTATCTCTGTATGTCCCTGTCCGTTATGACGTGCGTCTCGTAAAGCAACCTTCCTACGGTTGTCGACTTGCCGTGGTCTACGTGCCCGATGAAGATCAGGTTCATGTGGGGTTTGTCTGACATTTATTTCACCAATTAATTCTATCTTAGTATTATATACAAGCAGGGCTTGTCCTTTGAGTTCGGCTTGAATGAGCATTCTAAGCTTTATGCGAATCTTTCATGCAAATCCGGCCATCGATTGCCGAACCAGATTAATTTAACTAGAGATAAATATATAAATCTTTATAATGTCCATCTCGCAGTTTTTGCCTTCCGCGAGCGTGTTGCATTGTGCGGCATCGATATTCGCAAAAGGCTTTTATATCTTTGTGCATACCTTATAATGCTAGCTTTTCGGTGATCGAATGGCAAAGGATGAAGACGTAGACGAAGACGACGAAGACATGGATGAAGACGACGACATGGACGACGACGAAGACGACGAAAGCGACGATTACTGAAACGTAAGCGCATTTCACAGCCTTCCGAATTAATGGTTTTTATTTTTTGTTTACCACCCTAATTATATCCATTTTTGGCTTTCATCTGGATTTTCTGTTGCAGCGCAGCGCCCGCTTTGGCGCTCCATTCCATGTGAAAGGAAGCGAAAAAACTGCTTTTTTTGTAAATGCCTTTTATACTTTTGGCTTAAAAATATAGTGTTTGTTAATACTGGCGTTCAAAACAAGGTGGTTTTTTGGTTAATGGAATAGAATTGACGGTCGCAGGGGCACTAGTAACCGATGACGGAAGGGGCATAGCGCGCATAGACTCCAAGGCCAGAAAGATGCTAAACGTAATATCCGGAGACATAATAGAGATAAAGGGCAAGAGAAGGTCCACCGCGGCGATAGTGTGGCAGGCCCACCAGCAGGACGAGGGCCTGGACTTCATAAGGATTGACGGTTACATAAGGCAGAACCTCGGAGTGGGCATAGGCGACAAGATATTCGTCACAAAGGCTGAGGTCAACGACGCCGAGCGCGTTGTCCTGGCGCCGCCGCAGAACCAGAGAACTCCAATATCTCCGGATTTCTCAGAATATGCAAAGAACAAGCTGGAGAACAAGCCGCTAGTCAAGGGCGACGTCGTCCCGGTGCCAATGTTCGGTTATGTGTTCAACTTCGTTGTGGCGCAGGTCACACCCCACGGAGTGGTAAAGGTCACGCAGAGCACAGAGGTCTCGGTGAAGAACGAGCCAGTATCGGAATCGATGGTCCGCATAGGGGACGTGCACTACGAGGACATAGGGGGCCTCAAGAACGAGATACAGAAGATAAGGGAGATGGTCGAGTTGCCGATAAGGTATCCGGAGCTATTCGAGAGGCTCGGCATAGAGCCGCCCAAGGGCGTTCTTCTGTATGGGCCACCTGGAACAGGAAAGACGCTGCTTGCGAAGGCAGTGGCCAACGAGAGCGACGCCAACTTCATAGACATCTCAGGGCCAGAGCTCGTGAGCAAGTTCGTTGGAGAGAGCGAGGAGAGGCTCAGGAGCATATTCGACGAGGCTAAGGAGAAGGCCCCGACCATAATATTCATGGACGAGATAGACGCCATAGCGCCGAAGAGGGAAGAGGCGACGAACGAGGTCGAGAGGCGCATGGTATCGCAGCTCCTCACACTCATGGACGGAATGAGCTCAAGGGGTCAGGTCATAGTCATAGGCGCGACGAACAGGCAGAATGCCATAGACCCGGCGCTGAGAAGGCCCGGAAGGTTCGACAGGGAGATAGAGATTGGCGTTCCGGACAGGAATTCAAGGAAGGAGATATTGCAGATACACACGAGGAACATGCCCGTGGCGAAGGACGTAAGCGTGGATGATCTCGCTGACATGACGCACGGGTTCACGGGAGCGGACATAACATCGCTGGCAAGGGAGGCCGCAATGGCAACGCTCAGGAGGATACTTCCAAAGATACTAGACAAGAGGTCGGTGCCCAACGAGCTGCTTGTGAGTCTGGAGGTCACGAAGGAGGACTTCATGGAGGCGTTCAACGGCATACAGCCAAGCGCGCTCAGGGAGGTCTTCGTGGAAAGGCCGAACGTGCATTGGAACGACGTGGGAGACCTTGAAGAGGTCAAGGCCCAGCTAAAAGAGGCCGTAGAGCTGCCTATAAGGAAGCCTGAGGCTTTCACTAAAATGGGCATAAGGCCAGTCAAGGGGGTGCTTCTCGTAGGGGCTCCAGGTGTCGGAAAGACCATGCTTGCGAAGGCCGTGGCTACGGAGCGCGAATCGAACTTCATATCGATAAAGGGTCCCGAGCTGCTTAGCAAGTACGTAGGAGAGAGCGAGAAGGCGGTGAGGGAGCTTTTCAGGAAGGCCAAGATGGCCTCGCCGTGCATAATATTCATAGACGAGATAGACTCCGTGGCGTACACGCGCAGCGGCGATTCTAGCGATTCGATGGTCTCGGAAAGAGTGGTCGACACGCTGCTGACCGAGATGGACGGATTGGGAGGGCTCAAGAACGTCATAGTCATAGCGGCAACAAACAGGCCGGACATAATAGACCCCGCGTTGCTCAGGCCGGGAAGGTTCGACAAGATAATAGAGATACCTATGCCTAACGAGGTTGCAAGGCTGGAGATACTCAAGGTCCACATGAAGAGAATGCCCATAGCAAAGGAGGTGAGCATCGAGCAGCTGGCAAAGTCAACAGAAGGCTACACCGGCGCGGAGATTGAGAACCTCACAAGGGAGGCCGGCATGAACGCCATAAGGGCCAACAGGGACGAAGTCATCAAGGAGGACTTCGAAAAGGCGCTTGAGGAAATAAGGCCTGCAATACCGAAAGAGCTGTCCGAGCGCATAAAGCGCTTCAAAGAAGAGCCCGAGAACATGTACAGATAGTAATAAAAGATTAAACGCCAATAGTAATGCGCGACGGTCCACGGGCCAGCCTGCCCGATTGCCCCGGAGCACAAAACAATGACACTATAGTCTATGCAAAAGTGAGAGATATGAAAATCGTTTATTCAGACCCGAAAAGCGGACGTACGGCACAGTCCGAGCTCAGCTCCGACATGGTCGCGCTGGTTGTAAACAAGCGCATAGGTGACGAGATCGACGGAGCAGTCGTCGGCCTCAGCGGCTACACGCTGAAGATAACCGGAGGCTCTGACAAGAGCGGCTTCCCAATGGACAACAGCATACAGGGAACAGCGAAGAGGAGCGTCATGAAGAAGATTGCAGACGCCGGCAAGGACAAGGGAGAATACAGGCGCAAGACGGTCGCAGGCAGCACGATAAGCGAGAACATAGAGCAGCTCAACGCGGTAATAGTTAAATACGGCGACAAGCCGATAGACGAGGTCTTCCCTAAGAAGGAGAAGGCGCAGGGCAAGGAGCAGGAGAACAAGCAATGACTCCCAAGCCCGGAATCTCGAAGTGGTTTTTTGGATAATGGCATAAAGCAGAGCGTTCTAAACATAGGGACTTTGGGTCACGTCGACCACGGCAAGACTACGATAGTCGGTGCTTTGACCGGGATGTGGACCGACAGGCACAGCGAGAGCATAAAGAGGAACATGACGATAAAGCTGGGCTATGCCGACACCATAATCAAGAAGTGCCATGGCTGCGAGGGTCCTGAAGCTTATACCGTAGGGGACAAGTGCCATGGCTGCGAGGGCAAGCCGGAGCCCCTGATGAGAATATCCATACTCGACGCGCCAGGGCACGAAACGCTTATGGCCACAACAATAGCCGGCGCAAACATAATAAATGCAATACTGTTCGTGATAGCGGCCAACGAGCCGTGCCCGATGCAGCAGACAAAGGAGCACCTCATGGTGATAAACCTACTCGGCATAAAGCACGCGATAGTCATACAGAGCAAGGTCGACATAGTCGGCAAGGAAGCTGCCGTAAAGCATTACGATCAGATAAAGGAATTCCTGAAGGGCAGCGTCATAGAGGACGCGCCCATAATACCAGTTGTCGCGAGCAAGGGGATAAACATAGACGTGCTTTTGGAGAAAATAGCAGAGCTGCCAAAGCCGGAGCACGACGTCAATGCCGACCCGATAATGTACATAGCGAGATCGTTCGACGTCAACAGGCCAGGTGCAAAGCCCGGGAGCCTGAAAGGGGGAGTTGTCGGCGGCACCATAATACGCGGCAAGATAGGTCTCGGCGACGAGGTCGAGATAAGGCCTGGGATAAGGATAATAAACAAGTCGAAGAAGGAGACCTACAAACCGGTAAAGACAAAGGTAATAGGCATAAGCAACGGGGAGATACAGCTAGAGGGGGCGTATCCGGGAGGGCTGATAGGGCTTTCGACCGAGATAGACCCGTACTTCACCAAGGCCGACGGGCTGGTGGGAAACCTGCTGGGCAGGCCGGGCAAGCTTCCAGAAGTGCTCACGACGCTCACGCTAAAATATCATTCATTAAAGAGGCCGGACCTTCAGGAGCGCGGCATAAGCGAGAACGAGCCAATGATACTAAGCATAGGCACTCTTACGGTTGTGGGATATGTCAAGAGCGCCAAGCGCGACACTATAAAGTTCGACCTCAAGCACCCTGTGTGCGCAGAGAAAGGCTCTAAGATAGCGATAATGAGGAACGTCTCGCAGAGATGGAAGCTGACGGGCTACGGAATATCCGAATGAGCCTTTATATGAAATCCTTGTCAGGCATTTCGTAATCCAATATCTCCTTCTCCGTAAAGAATATGGGCATCTCGTAGTTCGCAGATTCAACGGAGTCGCTTGCATGGACCGTGTTGAAATTTATGCTCATTGCGAAATCCCCCCTTATGGTGCCGGGTTCGGCCTTCGCGCCGTCGGTAGTCCCTACCATCTTTCTGACAACTGCGACTGCGTCGCTTCCCTCGAGCACCATCGCGACAACCGGCCCTGACGTTATGTAGTCTATAAGACCCCCATAGAAAGGCTTTCCCTTGTGCACGGAATAGTGCCTTTCCGCAGTCTCTATGCTCACGTTCAGCATCTTAATTGCTGCGATCCTGAGCCCCTTTCTCTCGAATCTGGAAAATATCTCGCCGATTATCTTTTTCATAACGCCGTCCGGCTTTATCAGAACCAAGGTTCTTTCTTTTGGCATAATTACACCTGAATTATCAGGGATTGGCTAATAAAATATAATAAACCGATGCGTCGCACTAGCGGTACAGGCTTATGTATATGGGTCCGACATACTTGGCAGGAGCGGCTATCTTCAATACGAGCAAATGTTTTGCGTTCGGGTATCCCGCGCATACGCTTGAGTTCACTGTCACGCTGGAATACGAAACAAGCGAAAACGGCTTCCCGACTGTGGCGAACGTGTAAGCTCTGCTGGAGTTCTGCGCGAACGAGTACGTGAACTCTTCGTTGCCGTTCAACTCGGTGTAATAGCCGTACGAAAACGCCTTGTCGCTCTCATTGATTATGGTGCTGTTCTCGGGGCAGAAGGTCTGGTTTGCAGGAACCTCAATAACGCCGATGACATTTGCAGGCGCTGTGCCTACGAAGAAGCGTATCTGCGGGTTTGCCACTGAAGAAGTCCCTATAATTAAGCGCAGGCTTGACGAGTATGAGAGCTCAAAGATGAAGGCAAGCAGCAATATCACCGCAACGGCCGACATGGCATAGAAGCCGTAAGCGGATTTTCCGGCGCCTCCGCTTTTTTTGGAGACGCTGCGCGAAGATTTTTTCCTTGCCAAGGGCACACCCAAAACAATCAATTAAAGAAAGAAAAATCTATATTAGTTGCCCAGCCCCATGCACGAAACAACTTTTATATTTGGCTTTCCATTTATGCGCGGTGTGCACATGGAAATGAATGGATACCAAGAAAAAAGCGCCACGAGCGCAGTATATCCTAAGGTTTTGAACGGGGGGATATTCTACGCGTGCATAGGTCTTTCAGGAGAGGTCGGAGAGCTGCTGAACAAGGTGAAGAAGATAGCAAGGGACAATGCCGAGCCGGACAGGGAGGGCATCAAGCTCGAATTGGGCGACATAATGTGGTACGTGGCCATGGTGGCGAAGGAAGCGGGCATAAGCCTTGACGACATAGCAGCTTCTAACATAGAGAAGCTCGAAAAGCGCATGAGAAACGGCACTATACACGGAAACGGGGACGAAAGATAGACGTAAATGCCAAACGCTAAATAATTATTACAACAATACGTAACCGCAGCGGAGTTTGTTTTCTATTGCAAGATTTTGACTATAAAGAGGCGCAACCAGATTCAAGAGAGGTGCATTTTCATGATAAGGCAGCCCATAATATGCGTGATGGGTCACGTCGACCACGGCAAGACCACCCTGCTGGACAAGATACGCAACAGCTCGATAACCGCCAAGGAAGCCGGAGGCATAACCCAGCACATAGGCGCTAGCGAAGTCCCGTTGGACGTGATAAACAAGATATGCAACGGTGTATCATTCGGAACCTCGGAAATCAAGATACCCGGGCTGCTTTTCATAGACACTCCAGGTCACGAAGCATTCACGAACCTTAGAAGAAGGGGAAGCAGCGTGGCAGATCTTGCAATACTGGTTGTGGACATAACGCAGGGATTCCAGCCTCAAACCGTGGAAGCGATAAACATACTCAAGGAATACAAGACTCCTTTCATAGTGGCCGCAAACAAGGTCGACTTAATAACAGGATGGAGGCCCACTGGACTCAGCAGCATATCTGCGGCAATGAAAAAGCAGGACAAGA
Source organism: Microcaldota archaeon (assembly GCA_021827665.1). Lineage (GTDB taxonomy): Archaea > Micrarchaeota > Micrarchaeia > Micrarchaeales > Micrarchaeaceae > Micrarchaeum_A. Next base: position 30,294 of record JAKAUR010000004.1, on the reverse strand, counting down.
ACGTCCTGGACCTGCTTGAAACAAAGATATACGAGCTCATAGGCTCGCTGAGCTCGTACGGCTTCAGCGGAGAGCTGTACAACAAGGTCGAGAACTTCCAGAAGGAGCTCGCCATAGTGCCGCTAAGCGCTAAGACTGGCGAAGGGCTGGCAGAGCTTTTGATGCTTGCCGTCGGGCTTTCGCAGAAGTTCTTGGAAATGAAGCTAAACATAGAATCATCAGGGCCAGGGCGCGGAAGCGTCATAGAAAAGAAGGAGCTCAAGGGGATGGGCACCACCGTAGACGTGATACTCTACGACGGATCTCTGCACGTGAACGACATAGTCGCGTTCGCAAATCTGGACGGCTCGATAGCTACTACGAAAATAAAGGCGTTGCTGAAGCCCAAGCCCCTGCACGAACTAGTTGAGTCGGCTAGCAAATTCTACAACGTCGATTCGGTAAGCGCCGCATCCGGAATAAAGATAAGCGCGATAGGGTTGGAGGACGCCATGCCCGGCACTCCGATAATAGAGGTCAACGATGCTAATTTCGAGAAGGAGATAGGCTCTGAGCTAACGGACGTCTTCAAGACAGATGGAGTGGGCGTGGTGCTAAAGGCCGATTCCATAGGCAGCCTGGAGGCGATATCCAAGCTTCTGGCCTCGCAGGGCGCAAAAATAAGCAAGAAGGGCATAGGGGAAGTAACCAAGAGGGACGTGATGGACGCCTTCGCCATGAATGCGGTGGATCCCATATACTCTGTGGTGCTGAGCTTCGGCGTACCTGTGGAGGCCGACGCGGAAGCCGCCATATCGGCCAGCAACGTCAAGCACATAGGCGGCAACATAATATACAAGCTCGTGGACGACTACGCGGCGTATGTCGATTCGATAAGGCGCAACCGCACGGCCGAGATACTGAAACGCGTCACAATGCCTGCTGAAGTGGAAGTGCTCCCCAACAGCTGCTTCAGGGCTTCGCATCCTGCTATATTCGGTGTGGAAGTAATCGCAGGAGTGATAAAGCCCGGAATACAGATAATAAACGAGGAGGGCGAATTCGTGGGCAAGCTGAAGGGCGTGCAGAACGAAGGAACCCCGCTTGAGTCCGCAAAGAAGGGCGAAAGCGTTGCGGTTTCCATGGACGAGCCCACTTTCGGAAGGCAGGTAAAGGAGGGACAGAAGCTCTACGCCAGGCTTAACGAATTCGACGTTAAGACGCTCGGCTCGGAGCTTGCGTCGTCGCTAAACGAGGAGGACAAGGAACTGCTTGCAAAAACGCTCGGCCTGCAGAAAAAGAAAAAATAGTCAAAATGCTTCTTAATTCTTAAATGAATATTTTATGTATTAAGATATATAAAAAATTAATCAAATAAGAGATAAATGCCTCCGAAACAATTGCAAAATTTTATCGGTGTAAAAGAAATTTCACGCCCTATTTAAAGAAACGGGCGGAGACAGCTTATTCAAAAAAGATGCAATCTTGACTGATAAGTGATAAAATGGGTTCTAGCAAAAACATAAGGGTAGCGGAGGGATTTTCAACGATAGTTGCAGAGCAGCCTGTGGAATACGTGGAGCGCAAGGGCATAGGCCACCCGGACAGCCTGATAGACGGCATAATGGAAAACGTAAGCACGGCGCTTTCCAACGCATACATAGATTCTACCGGAAAGATACTCCACCATAATGTGGACAAGGGGCTGATAATAGGCGGATCATCTGACGTGAGCTTCGGAAACGGCTCGATAACAAAGCCCATAGAGGTAATACTTGCTGGAAGGGCGGCGCGCTCATACCAGAATATAAACATAGACGTTGACGGTATAGCCATAAAGGCTGCAAAGGATTACCTTCGCGAGCATACGCGCTTTCTAGACATAGAAAAAGAGGTTCTGTTTCAGTCGAAGATACTCAAGGGATCGGCCGACCTAAGCGAAATATTCGACCGTAACACCGACGTGCCGCTGGCAAACGACACCTCTTTCGGTATAGGCTTTGCCCCGTTCACAAAGACCGAGAGGCTGGTGCTGGAAACGGAGAGGATGCTTAATTCCCCCGAATACAAAAAAAGCCACCCGGAAGTGGGCGAGGACGTCAAGGTAATGGGGATAAGGGACATGGATGACATAAGCCTTACGGTGGCCATAGCGTTCGTTTCTTCCAAAATACAGAATGCAGACGATTATCAGGGTAAAAAAGAGGAGGTAAGGAACGACATAATCTCATTCGCAAAGAAATTGATAGGGAACGACGTGAACGTAACGTTGAACAACGGGGACAACAAAGCCGGGAAGGTCTACATCACAAAATCGGGATTAAGCTGCGAGGCCGGAGACGACGGATCCGTGGGCAGGGGTAATAGGGTTAACGGGCTAATAACTCCCTTCAGGCGCATGAGTCTTGAAGCGGCAGCAGGGAAAAATCCTGTCAACCACATAGGAAAGATATACAACGTCCTTGCAAAGGAGATAGCCAACGACATAGTCACGCTTTATCCGCAGGTTAGGGAATGCAATATTTCCATAGTCTCGCAGATAGGCAGGAGGATAGACGACCCGAAGCATCTGGACGTGAAGATAAGCACCGAAAAGCGCGAGGAGCTCGACAACATAAGAAAGAAGGTAAACGACATAGCCGAGCAGAGCCTAGAAAACATAGGCTATCTCACTCACGAGATAATATCCGGAAAGCACGGCATGTTCTGACTGCACATCTGCAGCCAGACCCTTGCCTGCCTTGCTTCTGCCCCAAGCCGTTCAAGAGTATATGTCCGCCTTGCACGTCACTCCTGAAGGAATCTGGTAGCTTATGCCGAAGAAGGCCAGGGCCCCGGTGTCGTAGCAATCTCCATTGTTTATTCTTGCCTTAAGGTTCGCTATCGCAGTCTGGTTTATCGTATACCTGTATCCCAGTTCGGGCACCAGCACCGTGCCGTTCGATGAAGTGTAGTTCAGGTTGGCTACAATGTTTCCGCTCACGTATGCGAGGCTGCATGGCGATCCCAAGGCTATTTCTGAAACTATGCCGCTCAACGTGGATTCATTCGCATGCGTCCCGTTCGTGAAAGCCCTTATCATCGGGCAAGCGTATCCGCTTGTCAGCGACCCTATTCCAGGGCTTGCGTTGGTTACTCCGGTAACTATGTGCGTCTGATTGACAGGCTTCTGCACCGCGCCAGCTATGAGTATTATTCCAACCACAAGGACTGCGAGCACTGCAGGTATTATCATCCTCCTGAACCCCGGGCTGCTACTCTGCTCCACTGCTCTGCTCTTCGCATCAGAAAGCCTGTAAAACTTCACCTTCTTGAAATGCGGGTTGTCTATCTGCTCAACCATTGACATGTTCTCCAATTCGGCCATGTGCTGGCTCACGGTCGCTTTCGAAAGCCCGAGCACAGCGCTTATTTCCGTAACCGTCATCGGCTTTTCCCCCAAAAGCTTGACAATCTTGTTCTTCGTTCCGAAAGTCTTTGACATTCCTACACCGCTTAGCATTTGTATGGCCATATTAATTAAGATTTTGAGAGGATTAGGTTTTTGTTAGGTTTTTCGGCGTCAAACAAAACCTAACATTATCGGGCAAAAATAAAAGGCCCTGAATTCAAATGTGTTTCAATCCAAAAGGAGATTGCTCAGAACGCCTTGTAAAGGCTGTGCATTCCGGTGCCATTCTCCCTTCCCTTTACCTTGACCAATGCTTCGGGAACGTAGTTCGCTATTATATGCTGGTCTATTGAGGTAAACTTTTCCAAGTTATCAACCCTCAGGTTGCGCATTGCAGCCAATGCGCCAATGCCTATGCATTTCTTTCCCGAGTGTTCTTCCTCAAAGGCGCGCACGTCCTCAAATCCCAGCTTGCCTTTTTCGACAAAATACAACCACACCCTGTACTTGATTCCGTCAAGAAAATACGGGAATGTACCCAGATGCTTCAATTCCTCCGGTTCCGCGTTTATCCCGGTTTCCTCATAAAGCTCCCTAATTGCAGCTTCCTCGTATTTCTCACCTCTTTCAATGTGCCCTGAAGGCAGGCACCATTTTCCTGGTTCTATGTCGTCTTCCTCGTTCCTTTTAAGGTACACAACTCCATCGCGGGTAGCAACCATGACGAAGGCAACGTCCACTTCGCTTACTTCTTCCATTCAGATCGGTCTACGATAGGAGCATGTGGCATATTTAAGCTTTCGCGGGGGTTCGTTTAAAGACGTTTGAAAGCCCGGCTGCCATTTTCGGGAACATGCAGGACATAAAGGCTCTATTGAGGCAGCAGGCTTATCTCGTTTATCTTCACAAGCTTAAGGTACCTGAGCCCTTTGCCCTCTATTATGTCGCAGCTTGAGAAATTGCTCTTATTGTAGTGCTTGTAAAGGTAGTCTATGTCATCGCCGATGATTATCACTATCCCGTTCGGCTTCGAAATCCTGTAAAGCTCCTTCAGGACTGATATCGACTTGTTGCTTCCCATCCTGTCGAAAGTCCCATAACTTACAGTGAGACCGAATTCGTCTTCCGGCAGGCCAGTATAAATATCCTTGGAATACGCGTACCTTATGCTGCCGAATCTCGATGTTGCATCAACAGCATCAAGCAGCTCCTTCCTGCTGAAAGAGAGTATTGTCAGCCTGACCTTCCTGTCGCTGCCGTAAAAATACCTGGCGAGCTCCGCTACCTTAACGCTGTCCCCTAACAGCAGTATCTGCACCTTTTTAAGATAAGACAGCTCCGAGCTTACAAGGCTTCTCACGCTGTCCTTCGCCCTGCCTTTGCCATGCCTGCCCGGTGTTTTCACTTTCGCGTTTGCGGTTGCCATATAAACAATAATATTGTTTGTAAATGCTTTAAAAACCGTTCGCAGCAGCGAAAAATCAAAAGCAATAAATATATCAGGCAATCCAAAGCCCTGTGTTATTATGGAAAAGCATAACGAAAATATTGGCAGCATAGATAGCATAAAGGAGCTTTCCAGGGGAAACTACGATGCGTTCGAGCTGTGCGCAAAGATATCAAACACAAAGGACTCCGATTTGTCGCTTGGCATTATAAAGTATTTCAACGCATCTCCAAGCTTCCTGCTTGAGCTGTACAAATTGGGATCCGAATCGGACGTTGAAAAATTTTCAGACATACTCAAGTTTTATTCATCGATCCCAAAAAGCGATTTAGATGCGCTTAGGGTAATATCGACGGATGACAACGGGATTAATGCAAAGGCCCTTCTGCTCGTAACAAGCCTGTCGATTTCTGCTGCAATAGAGGAAGGCAGGCCAATAAGCTATGCAATAGGCGATCTTGCGGCGGCAATCCTGGAGGAGGGATTGAGGGGGGAAAAGTTATACAAGGAATACGAGGGGGCATTCGTGGCTACAATATTCGGGATAATATTGGCAAATCTTGGATCCGGAACGAACCCGTACGGAGACCTAGAAAAGCTAGGCACACCGGAAAACGCGCTAAGCACAACATGCGGTCTCGCAAAGGCGTATGCAGAGCATTTCGGGCTCTCCGGGCTGATGCGCAAGTAGGGCGTCGCTCTAGAATGCGCCTTGCCTGTGCATGCACAATTTACATCCTACTATGATTGTCGATTCCAATATAAGACAATAACATAACGCTATAAATTAAATTCTAGAAAACAACATATGAAGATTGGCTGGGGTATTCGCATGGCTCAAAAATCCATTATAATAAGCCACAGGAGGGATTTTGACGGGATAGCCAGCGCTGCAGAGCTGTCCAGGTTTTTAAGGGGGTCGGTCAAAGAGGTGCTTTTCACAAACCCTGGGAGAGCGGAGATGCTTTCCACTATTTCGAAGCTCGACTCAGCCAAAGACACTTACATATACATTGCCGACGTTTCGATGTCTGCTGAAGGATACGAAGAGCTGTGCTCAAAATTCGAGGGTGTCAAATCGCGCAGCAACAAAATAATATGGTTGGACCATCATCCATGGCCCGAGGCCGCCGCGCTGAAAATGAAGCCGATTGCGGAAATGCTTATCTATGGGGAGGACAAGAACAGGTGCGCAGCAGAGCTCGTATACGAGAATTTCTGCACCGGCGACGACGTATGCAAAAAGCTCTCATCATTGGCCCATCTCACTGATTTCAACCTGAGGCCAGAGGACAAAGAGCTTGACGAGGCTTTGGTAAGAATGTCCCAATGCATAGCCTTTCTGGACAGGGACGACATGCATTCCAATGAGCTAAGGGGCTCATTGGTCGAGCGCGTGGCAACTGGATCCATAAGCGGAGGGATAATAGACCAGATATACGCAGAATACAAGAAATCCGAAGGTGAAAACCTTAAGATGCTCAACGATACTGTCAGGACGTTGGACGTTGGCAGGTATAAGATAGGGATAGCATTTGCGGACAACTTGCAGAGCAATATGGCGTGCGCCAAGATAAAGCAGATAACCGGTGCCAACATACAGATATTTGTCACCACAAAGGACTGGTCTGCCCATGTGAGAAGCGAAAACGGCATAAACTCATCATTGCTGTCCTCAGCGCTAGGAGGCAACGGGCACGAGATGGCTTCGGGCTTCACCCTGAAGGTTACGCAGAAACAAATGGACAAGGCAATCGAAGAGTATGTGGATAAGGTCTTTGCCTCTGCCGAAAAGGTATTCGTAAGGCAGTGACAATTGTTTCATTGAGCTGTTTCTGGGCATAGGCACGCCGACTCTTTCCTCTTCAACATATTGCACTTTTGTATGCAGCGTTAAAGATTATCCAGAAACGATTAAATATTGGCTTGGAATGATTTATACCGGTAAGATGGCAACCAAAAAGGAAGTAATAGAAGCGCTCTCACAGTGCAAGGATCCGGAATTGGATGCCGATATAGTTAATCTTGGGCTTATATACGGCATAGCCATTAATGGGTCCGGAGAGGTAAAGGTAACCCTTACAATGACTAGCGCAATGTGCCCTGTTACCTCGCTCATACTTGCGGATGCTCAGCTCCGCTTGGAATCAATTCCCAATATAGGAAAGGTTGAGCTTGAGCTTGTCTGGGACCCAATGTGGAGTCCCGATATGATGAGTGACGAGATAAAATATCGTACCTGATTACGGCCTTATCCTCTTCCTGTCCCTTGGGAACATTGTGCACTCCCTTATGTTTTGGAGGTTCATCATCTTCATGGCAAGCCTCTCAAGGCCTATGCTCCATCCAGCATGCGGTGGTGCGCCGCACCTGAATGCATTGACGTAGAATTCGAAGTTTTTGGGCTCAAGGCCCTTTCTCTTTATTGCTTCTATCAGCATCTCAGGCATGTGTATCCTCTGCGCCCCGCTGCTTATCTCCAAGCCCTTATATATCATGTCGAAGCTGTTGCACACCTCCGAATCTCCCTCTTTTGGCATTGAATAGAACGCCCTTACTGCGGTGGGGTATTCACATACAAGTACGGCGTCCCCGAATATCTCCCCAAGCTTGATCTCGTTCTCCCTCGAAAAATCGTCCCCCTGTTTTATGCTTTCGCCGTGGGCCTTCAGGCTTTCGACAGCCTCTTCGTAGGAAACGCGCTTGACCGAGGGCACGTCTAGCTTCACATCGAGCTCCTCCAGCTCGCGCACGTTGCTCCTTCTGACGTCTCCGATTATGCGCTTGAGCGTTTCCTCAAGTAGCTGCATGGCATCGTTGTGGTCTGCGAAGCCCATTTCCACGTCCATCTGCGTTATTTCGTTTATGTGATAGGTGTCGTTTGACTTCTCCGCCCTGTAAACCGGCATGACCATGAACACCTTGTCCAGGCCTCCTATGACTGCGAACTGCTTGTAGAGCTGCGGCGACTGTGCAAGAAAAGCCTTTTCGTCGAAATACTTTATTTCGAATAGCTCAGAGCCGCCTTCGGTGGCTTCGGCTACTATGGACGAGGTCCTTATCTCGTTGAAGCCCTTCTGCTGCAGGCTCTCCCTGAATGAATTCAATATCGTAGATTCTATCCTGAATATGGCCGTGCTCTGTATGCGCCTGAGGTCTATGTACCTGTAGTTCAGCCTTACGTCAAGCTCCACAGGCACCTTCCCTGTCACCTCAAACGGTATGTTGGCTGAAAGCGGATTTAGATTTTTTACCTCTATTGGGGCTATCTCGAATCCTGCCCTTGCCTCCTTGTTGGCTTTCACAGTGCCCCTGACGCTTATTACGCTCTCCTTGGGCAGCGACAGCGCGCCCATTACGGATTCATCCGTAGTGCCTTTCTTGGCCACTATCTGTACTATTCCACTCATGTCTCTAAGGAGCAGGAACGTAACCTTTCCGAGCTCCCTGACTTCGTGAACCCATCCGGCCACTGTAACCTCCTTCCCGTCCATTTCGGGAGTTATCTCATTCACATAAGCGGTCCTTATCATGAAAATCACAGCATTAAGCAATCAGAAACGAGCCCAAAAAGCGGGTCCGAACCACGATTATTTGTATTATAAGGGATTTATAGTTTTCTGAAAGGCGCGATGGCGCTCAGAAAGAAGAATAAAAAATAAAAATAAGGTTTACTTCATCAGCACTATCTGTATCGCGCTAACTTTCGACTTTGTGCCGTCCTCGTTGCTTATCTCTTCGGACGAAGTCTTTATGCTCTTCTCCTTGAGCCCTGGAAGGAACTTGTTCTGGACTATCTCCTTGACGTCCACAGCCCTCGATATCGCGTTTCCCCTGGCCTTTATGGTGACCTCAGGCATTCCGCTGTTGAACTGCGTGACGACAGCCAACACATAGTTCATCGTCGGTTTCTTGCCTATGTATACAACATTTTCTCTTCCTGCGTCGTTAATCCTTTCGTTGTCTGCCATGTATATCACTTGTTGCGCATAATGCTGCGGGAATTCTCTCAGCCCGCCAGGCCATCGGTACTATTTCTCGGTCAACGTATTTATTCCTTTGCTGGCTTGTTTCCCCTTTTGAGGGTTTCGAGAATTGCGGCGGTCTCCTTCTCCGCGTTTATGTCGGCTCCGCACTCCTTGGCTATGTAAATCGGATAGGCTATGGCTATGTCCCGCAGCAGGCTGACCTCCTTGTCTATGCCGGCTTTGGCGGCTATGTCCATGTTGGCGTTGATTATATTCCCGATCAGCGGTAGCAGGTCGCCGAAAAGTTGCACGAGCCTCTGTGTTTCTATCTCTCCGTCCCTTATTATCCTCTTTGCTTCTTCGTAGCCCCAGTTTGCCTCTGCATCTTCAGATGAGAAGGCCTTGCCAAATGAGCGCATGTATTCAGGCATGACTGGATAGAAAACCTTGTAGAATATGTTACCGAAGGTGCTGCCGTATGACGACTTGAGTATTAGGTCATAAGCTATTATCCGCTCCTTCCAGTCGGCTACGGAGCCAAGCTTTTCGAATAGAACTTTTACCTCCTGGGTTTCTATTCCGGATTTTTTCCCAAGTCCTTCGAGCATGTTCCTTATGGCCCTTAGGTGCTTTTGCTCTATTTCACTAAGCGCAGCAAAATGCTCTGCATACCTTTTCGAATCGTAGTCGTGCAGCTCCTTCGACCATGATTCGGCTATTTTGGAGCTTTCTTCCTCTCCGGAATAGAAAAGCCCTACTATTCTCATCACGTCGGAAACATCGAACTGCACGGAGTTTGGCAGCTCTATGACGTTGCCGGTTATCCTGCCTCTCTTTCTCTTGACGTCTATGAAGCTTATTCCACGCCTGACTGCGTTTAACGGGTTGCTCCTTATGTATGCGTAAACATAGGGTCTTACCCAGTCCGGAACCCCGTATTTCTTCATAACTTTGTCTACTAACATGTTTCCTCCAGCCATAATTCTCACCGAGGGTTAAATACCGGGATTAACCGATATTTATAATCCGGTTATAAATTTATGCCTTTCTCTTTGGCTTTTCCTCCTTGGCTCTGCCCCTGCTCTTCCTCGCCCTGCGGACCGCTATTGCTATTATCAACAGCATTATTATGGCCGCTACCGCGTCCTCGGCATAGCCAGTTGTGCTGCTCGTTGTAGTGCCTACGGTCACGAAGTACTGCGTGGAGCCCGAGAATTCAAGGCTCTGAGGGCTGTTGGGCTGCTTCCACTGTTCGTAAAGAGTTATCGGGTAGTCTCCCGACTGTCCTGAGCTGTCCACGCTAACGTAGAACGTCGCGTTGACCGTCTGGTTCGGGGCTATGCTGTTCACGTAGTACGTAGAGGAAACCATGCTCACCGGATATACGCTCTCCATGGTCAGCAGCACGGAATCTGCAGGCTCGTTTCCCGTGTTCTTTATCTGCAGCGTTACCGGGACGTAGGTGGAGCCAACGCTCAGGCTTGACTTGGAGCCTGCTATGCTGTAGAGCGCAGAGCCCTCAACGTTCAGCTTGAGCTGCTGTGCCGAGCTGTATGTTTTATTGTAATTCGCATTCTCGTAGCTCAGGCGTGCTCCTATGGAAGTGTTCGTTATGTTCTGTCCGTACGTGTTTACGTATATCTGTTCCGTCGTAGAAGCTCCTTCAGGGAGACTGTTTATAAAGAATCTGTTCACGCTGCTGCTCACGCTTATCGACGGGCCGCTTGTGAACTCCACGCTTATGTTCCTTGCAGTGCCTGTCCCTATATTCTGGAGTAGGACCTCGACGCTCTGGTTTGCCCCGGCGTATAGCGAAGAAGGCTCTGATCCGGCAAGGCTTACTGCTATCTCGGGAGAGTTTATTACTACGCTAACTGGCATTGACACGCTTGCCGTTAGCATTGCACCGACACTGTTTTCATACGTAACCGTGCCGTTGAGGTAATGGGTGCCTGGCGTTATGTTCTGGGATGCAAACATCGGCTCGCTTACCTGCACTGCGGAATCCTCATTGAGCGCGCCAAGATTGAATGTCGGAGTGCCTATTATGCTGAAGCTGCTTGAGTTCCTGAGCGTAAGCGTTGCATTGGTCATAGGGCCAGTGCCTGTGTCGAGCACGCTTATGCCAAGGCTGAACGGCTCTCCTGGGCTTATCTGCGTAGTCGGCACTGCCGTGGCCTTTACCGCGGGCTTTCCGTATACGTACAGGTATATCGGTATTTCGGATTCCATCGGGGTGCTTACGCTCTGGCCTGTTGCAGACGTAACAGAGGTCCTATACGTGGCTATTATGTATATCGGGTAATCTCCCTGTTGCAGTGTAGATGGTATGTGCAGCGTGTAGCTGAACTCGTCGAACCCTATGGCTCCAACCAGTCCGGTGCCTATGCTGCTCTCTATGGAGCTGTAGGCCGGCGAAACGTTTATTATCTGGTCTTGTGCTTCAAGCTGTATGTTGACGTCCTGCAGCGGCTGCGAATAAGAGTTGAAGAGCTGGAATGTTATGTTTACAGTGTCACCTGCAACAACTGGCGTGGGCGAAACGTACAGGTTGGTGAGCGACAGCGGAGTGCTTGATATGCCGCCGGACTGCCCGGAAACCTGTGCTGAAGCGGTCCCGATGTAAAACATTGCAAGCAGCAAAACGATTGCCGCGACTCCGAACTTTGAACTCCAATATGTTTTTTTACCTCTCATGCTATCTGCACCTTGAACAGTTTAATCGCCAAACCGAGCATTATGACCGCGAACAGAGCCAGTATTCCTATCTGTGGCAAAGCCGTGCTGAGCGGGTACGAGCCGGTTATCATTACGTCCCTTATGCCGTCAACTGCGTACGTCATCGGATTCACAGTCGATATTACCCTCATCCACGTTGGCATCGACGCTGCAGGGAAGAAGGCGCCGCTTAGGAACCACAGTGGAAGCGCTATGGTCTGTGTGAATATGGCGTAAATCTCGGGCTTCTTGACTCTCGAAGCCATTATGAGCGATATGCCGGTAAAGCCCAGCGTGAGCATCAATACGAGTATGAATATCCATACTACCCCCACGAGCCCCATGAGTATCGTAGTTCCGAAGAACAGGGATATGACTATTACGAGCAGGGTGCTTATCACGGAAAGCGTTAGGGTATATATTGTTTTTCCGAGCATGACGGAGGACCTGTTCAGAGGGGTTATCAGCAGTGCCTTCAGGTTTCCGAGCTGCTTGTCCGTTATCAGCGTGAAGCCGCCTCCGAAAAGGGTGCCAAACACCGCAACAAGCGCTATGACGCCACCGACAAGGAAGTCTTCGTAGTTGGTCGAGAGTCCAGAAGTGAGCGTCGGGGCGAATTCTGTGTTCGGTGTCTGCGGCTGCGCATTTATCGGAACTATGCTCCTCGACCCTAAGCCTGAATAAAATTCAGAAGCTACCGCACTTATCGTCGGCAGTATGCCTTCGACGGTGGAAGCGTCCGGGCTGCTGTAATACGCAAGTATGCCGGTGCTTTCTGACGATGTTCCTACAGTGGGATTTATTACGAGCAGCAGCGAAACGGTGCCTGAATTGACTTCAGACATGCCCTGGCTCATCGAAGGTATGCTCACTACCTTGAACAGCCCGTCAGAAGAGGTCGCATAGAGCGACTGGACGAACTTGTAGGAATTGGCGTTGTTGGCCATGTTCACCACGCCGACAGGCACGTTGTGCGCTACGGCGCCTATGTTGCTGAAGAATATCAATATTATAAGCGGGAAGAGGACAGTCCTGACTATGTTCGCCCTCAGGTTGCTCTTGAATATCAGCATGTCCCTTTTGTACAGTATGTAAGCCTTTCCCAATGTAGAAGTGATTATGTTCGACATTCTTATCTCCTCCACATTACCTTCGATGCGTTGGATTTCTGCTCTCCCAGTTCGTCTCGTATGGTGCCTCCGGTGAGGCTTATGAACACGTCATCAAGAGTAGGCAGGTGCATGGATGCCGCAATTATGGGTATCTTCTCCTTCTCAAGAGCAGCTATTATCGCACTGAGCGTTTTAACATCCTCCTTTCCGGCATTTATGCTTATCCTGTCCGCTACCACCTTGCAGTCCATCTTCAGCTTCTGCTTTATTACTTTCTCCCCCTTTTCTATGTCCTCGAACCTCAGCGAAATGTCTATTATGTTGCCCTCGCTTACCATTCTCTTGAGCTCGCCGGGGGTTCCTATCGCCTTGAGCTGGCCATGGTCTATTATGGCTATCCTGTTGCACAGCGAATCCGCTTCTTCAAGGTACTGCGTAGTTAGTATTATCGTGACTCCGCTCTTGTTGAGCTTTCTTATCCTGTCCCACATGCTCACCCTGTTCTGCACGTCGAGGCCGGTGGTGGGCTCGTCAAGAACGAGTATCTTCGGGCTGTGCAGCATGGACTTTACCAGGTTCAGCCTCCTCTGCATTCCTCCAGAGAACGATCCTGCCTTCGCGTTCCTGAAATTGGTCAGGTCAGCCTCGTCAAGGGCGTAGTCTATGGCATCTTCTTTGTCCTTTCCCTTCATCCCGTAGAGCTCGGCGAATATCTCGAGGTTCTGCTGTGCGGTCAGGTCTCCGTCAACCACTGTTTCCTGGGTCATGAGGCCCATCTTCTCCTTTATCACTGCGGGATTCTTGTTTATGTTGTATCCGTCTACGATTATCGTGCCTTCTGTCGGGATTATAAGTCCGAGCATCATGTTTATCGTGGTAGTCTTTCCGGCTCCGTTCGGTCCAAGAATTCCGAATATCTCGTTCTCCTTTATGCTGAGGCTTATCCCGTTTACTGCGGTGAAATCCCCAAATCTCTTGACAAGATTCTTTATTTCTATGACTTCGCCTGCCATCGGTACACCTACTTTATGAGCCTCACGAGCTCCTTCATGTAGCTCAGCATCAGCTTCTTCGATTTTAGCAACGCTTCCCTGCCCTGCGGGGTAATCTTGTAATATTTTTTGTCCTGGCTTCCCTTGCTGCTCGAGACCATCTTCACGTAGCCAGATTTTTCCAGCCCGCGTATTATGTTGTAAATGTCATTTTTTATCTCGCTCCTTTTGGATCCTATAAATGCGGCCTTCTGGCTTGCCATGAGCTCTATAAGCTCGTATGGGTAGCGCTTCTTCTCCTTTATCTCGCTCAGTAGCATGAGCTTGAATATCATCCTGCGCATCTCCTTGCTCATGTACTTGGTGCTGAACTGCTTTTTGTCCATGGCTTCACTTGCGTTCCGAACAATGCGGTAAAAATCAATATGGTTTAAATTTAAACTATTTTAAATTTAAAATAGTTAAATATTTATAGCTTGACGCTATTTCCCTGACCTTGGCTACACTAGCTTGCAAGAGGAAAAAAGAAAAATAAGAAAAAGAAAGGAGCGTTCACTCCTTCGTGTAAAGCAACAGGTCGCCGTACTTCTTGGTTATCTGGCTGGACCTTATTCCATAGATTTCCTTGACTCCCTTCCCGTAAGCCAGCTCTATCAGCCTCTGGGTTATTATCCCGTCGAACACTATCGTGTTCGTGCCGTCGGTGCTTTGCACGGTCTGTATTAGGTCTCTTATTGGTATCTCGTTGACCAGCTTTCCGTTGGCGTCGTACAGCCTTCCGCGCAGCGTGTTCTTGAGCTCCGCCAGCGCGTCTATGTACTTCTTCGAAGGTTCTGGCGCTGCCGCATGGTTTTCGAATTCTATGCTGCTTATGCCATCGGAATTCTCCTCAACCGCAGATACTACATCATTCTCCCTAGCGTCGCTTACGTGCCTTTCAGAGAGGTTCGTTGCTATTTCGCTTGGGCTCAGTATCTTCCTTTCCTGCTGCGTGTCCCGCGGTTCGTAGCTGCGCCTCTGCGGCCTATCTTCGCTCTTGTAGTTATCCGGGTTCCTCTGCACCGGCTGCCTCTGCTGCGGTCTCTGGCCGTTTCCGTTGCTGTGCTGCTGATTCTGCTGCTCTTCCTTGGCGTGCTGCCTTCCTACGGAAGTCTGCTCAAACGGTATCCTTGACCTCAGCGCCTTTATTATCTCCTTCCTGGTGAGCTCCTCAACCTCCTTGCCGTCCGGAGCCTTCGCAACGTAATCTATGTCTGCGACATTCGATATTCCCTTGAATATTATGTCTCCGCCCCTGTCCCCGTCAACGAAAAGGGTGACCTCTTTCTGCGCACAAAGGTCTGTTATCGTTTTTGGTATGGTGCCTGTGGCCCCGCCGACTGCTATGCAGTTCGTTATGTCGCTTTTAAGCAGGTTGACCACGTCGGCCCTTCCCTCGACTATTATTACGCTGTCGCTTTTCGCTATGTCAGGTCCGGCAGGAAGATTGTCTGTTCCGTAATGCGTTACGGTGCTTGACTTCACGTCCGCTTCTACCATCTCGCTTATCTCCTTGCTGTCTGGTATGACGTTGGTAAGCAGCGATTTGACGAGCTCCTTGGCCCTGTTTATTACCTTGTTGCGCTTCTCGTTCCTAGTGTCGTCAATCTTGTCTATCTTGAAGTTCGTCTCGAACGGCCCAACCCTGTCCACTGATTCTATTGCTGCCGCGAGTATGCACGTTTCGACCTTGCCCAAAGAGCTTGGCAGCATCAGCTTTCCGTAGGTTTTGTTGTTGGTCGATCCGCTTTCAATCTCTATGCGGCCTATCTTGCCGTTTTTCTGCAATTCCCTAAGGTCCAGGTCAGGCCCGAGAAGGCCTTCGGTCTGGCCGAATATTGCGCCTATTATGTCTGGTTTTTCAACCGAGCCGGATATTTCAAATCTGGCTTCTATCATGTATTTTACTATGTCTATGTACGTCTTTGCCATATTTACCACCCTACTAAATCAGGATTCGCAAGGCTATTGGTGGTCGTACGCGGCACGCTCCAGCCCTATTCCGGCTAAAGCTGGTGAAATACTGCCGCCGCTATTTATATAGACGGCAGAATTATAAAAATCACTTGTAATATGATGCCACATTTCAACACCCATAGCAGTACGATTACCCAGTTCGTAGTGTTATATGTTTACAGTTTTAACATTAAGCAATGATAGATATATAAGTCTTTACTGCGTGTCATCAAGCCCGGGCATGAACCCTATGCGCCTGTTTATTTCGAGAGCTACCCTCTTGGTCACCGAATAGCTCTTATCTGTCTTTTTCATCTCGTCCAGCTTTATGAAGAACCAGCCCTTGCCGTTCATGCGCCACGCAATCATCGTATCCATGCCGGTGTTGCTTTCCCATTTCTTAAGCACTTCAAACTTGTCAGGCTCTATTGCCAGCCTATCCTTGTTCCAAGCCTTGCATTCGAAAGCGAATCCCTTTCCAGATTTGAACGCTATTATGTCCGGGCTCAGGGAATTCACGCCGCTTCCCGCGCTCCTCATTACCGAATATTCTTTCTCGTAAAGCGTGTTTATGAGCTCGCGTTCGCTCCTTGCTCCCTTTATATACCTGTGCACCGATACACCGATACCTATTCTCATATTCGGTATATAATACTTTCTCGGGATTGCACATGCGTCAAACCGGGCTGGGCGATTGCCCCGCTTTCATGACCTCCACCGGCTTGTGCCTGTAGGCCATGAATATGCCTGCTGTGGAGGCAATGTTCGTTATCAGTATGACTAGGAATATGGAATCTAGGAAACCGGGTATTACCACCCCGTATGTCAGCGGCAGCGTTGCCACTATTGCAGGGGAAAGCCCCCTGGCGACGTTGTAGGATATGAAATTTCTTTGCTTTACCGCTTCCTTCTGGTCGCTCGAAAGGAATTTCTTCAGCAGACCGGATCCCATAAACCTTACAAGCATTATCACGAAAGTTATCATTACAGCAAACACAACAGAGTCGAGGTACACGCCGCTGAATGTGAAGAGCATGCCTATGTAAACGAAGAAGAACGTGCTTGTGAAGAACACTATCTCCTTCTGGTAATCCTTTATGTGGTCTATGCTGTAAGGCACCGCGAGGAATTTTTCCACGAAATTCGGCTCATGCACCGGATCTGTGCTTGGCTTTACCGAGCCTATGTTGCTGAAAAGTATTCCGAACACGAATATCGTTATCGCGCCGTTGAACCCAACGAGTTCCGCTATCCCGTAGGTCGCTATGACCATCGCTATCGTGAGCATCCACGAATAGCTTTCGCTGTAGGCCTTGAACCTGTTGAGTATGAAAAGCCAAAAGACCGCGGAAACGAGGCCGAATATTATGGATCCGACTACTGCGCTCACAACCAATCCGAGCACTGCGATTCCGGTTATCCCTGCGCTTGCGATTATGTCGAGAAGCAGTATCGGTATTATCAGCTCAAGCGTGTCGGAAGCTACGCTTTCGTAGACAAGAGTGGTCTTCAGGTCCTCTCCCACTCTTATCACCTTGACCAAGGTGGGTACTATTATGCTGCTGGGCCCTGACAGCGCGAAGCTGAATATGAAGGATTCCGCAATCGTCCAGCCAAGCGTATAATGAAATGCAAGGAACGTGACTATTCCAACAACTATGCCCGTAGCTGTGGCAAGCTCGAAAGTGAAGCTCGTGGCTTTTTTGAATACCGTCTTAAGCTTGCTTATCCTTATGTTTATTCCAACGTCGAAAAGTATGAAGGATACGGCGAGAGCTGTAACGTACGGGGTCAGATCAGCTATGGTGCTGCCAGTCCCTGTGTTAACGAAGTGGAAGACCGGGCCAATGAGCAGGCCGATGAGCATTAACGGCAGCACGCTAGTTATGTTGATCTTGTCGAAAAGCGCATTCAGTATGAACCCTAGGAATGCGACTCCAGCTATGAATATGAAAACTATGTCGTAATTCAGCATTCTAGAGCTTCACCTGCCCGACCTTTTTTCCGGGCCTGTATTTACCGCTTTCTATCTGCTCTTTCAGCTTTATAATTGTATCGAACATCCTCTTCTCCCTCACTCGCGATATCATCAGGTACGCCTCGTCCTTCGTGCCCTTTGCCACAAGTATGACGACCTTTCCTATCCTGAACCTTCCAGTCCTGCCCCTCCTTTGTATGTTTCTTATCTCGCTAGGTATGGGCTCGTAGAAAACCACGTAGTCAACCGCAGGTATGTCCAATCCCTCCTCGCCGACTGACGTAGCAACCAGGACGTTGAATTCCCCGTTCCTGAACCTGCTTATGATTCCCTCCTGCTCAGACTGCTTGATGCCCTCCTTCTTTCCCACGAATCCCTGGGCCTTGACTCCCTTGTCCGTCAGCAGCTTCACTATGCTGCGTATTGTGGACCTGTACTGCGCGAAAACCATTGCGCTTTTGCCGTTAAGCTCGGTTTTCAGGAACTGCAGAAGAGCCTCCATCTTGGGGTGCTCTTCTCCGGAATCCAAAGCGGAGTTTGTTGCGCTCACCGCCGCGGCAAGCTGCGGATTTTTAAGTATGCTGTCAACCACCTTGCTCCTTTTTTCCCTTGTGCGCAGGCTCTCTATGTAATTGACAAAGGGATATAGCCCCTCAGTCGATATCAGGTCGTAAGCATGCATCAGGTCTAGTACATAGACGTAGTTGAATATCGCCGCGAACTTGTAGTTGCTTGAATTTAGCCTCTTTATGTGGTCGCCTATCATGAGCAGCCTCTTCTTCGGCACGCGATCGAATTCGGGTGTGGGGCTCAGACCTACCTCGTAAAGCTTCCTGAGCCTTTGGTTTATTATTCCCTTTAGCGTTGCCATTATTGATTTTATAAGCCTGGAGTTCTCCACGTATATGGTCTCCGTGTCGTTGCCCTTTATGTACGGGGACACATCGGCGTCGAAAGAGCTTTTTGCCTCTATTTTGGTAACTCCGAGCGCTTCTATGAGCGCGACAACCTTTTTCCTGTCGCTTCCTGGGGATGCGGTGAGCCCTACAAGCTGCACGCCCTTGAACTTGCATTCGTCCGCAATGTAAGTATAAGCGTACCTGCCGACAGCATGGTGGCATTCGTCAAGCACCACTATCCCAAAATCACCCATGTCGATCCTTCCGCTCCTGAGGTCGTTGGATACGGTTTGCGGCGTTCCTATTATGACCCTGGCCCTGGAAGCCATCTCTGAGCGCTTGCCGGCCTTGGTGGTACCTGTAAGCAGCAGTATGTCGTCAGGATTAAGCTTTAGCATCTTGATCGCGGATTCGTAATGCTGGACGCTCAACGGTTTCGTGGGCGCAAGCATTATGGCGCGCCTGCCTTTGTAAAGCGCCATCGCTATGGCAAACACTGCTATGACCGTTTTCCCAAGCCCGGTGGGGAGCACGACGAGCTCGCTTGCTCCTCCTTCTATGGATTTTATTATGCTTATTTGGTATTGCCTGGGCTCTATGTCATCCGTATTGACAAGATCGGAATACGGTTTGAGTTCCGACCAGGCTATCTTGGTGTCTGGCGCCATGCGCATGCCCCGTATAAACGGCATGATTAATTTGCCAAGAACTCTATAATAGCTTATGCAAAAACGCATTTTGAAGCGAAGACGTGCTGCGCAGAAATGCGGCCTGCGACTCCCTCATTGCAACTATTTATATACTTTGTTAAGGAATAAACCTATACAGCGCCGCTGTAGCTCAGTGGGAGAGCGTTCGGCTGAAGACCGAAATGTCGTCGGTTCAAATCCGACCAGCGGCAATGGTTAATATGTTTAACTCCGATAGTTTTTTAACCTTTTGGAACCAAATATAATTATGGCAAAAGATGACTTAACTACGAGGACAATTAAGAGTATCGTAAAGCGCATTCGCAGCAACCCTGACATTACTGAGCATAACAAGAAGCTGGTTACAGAAAGTCTTGTGGAATGGCTTGAGGCAAGCGGTGGAGCAACTGGCAATGGCTCTGATCCTAAGACTATAGCCAAATGGTTATATGGCATGGAGCATGCGATGCAATTCTTCCCCAAGCGTACTAATTTTGAAAAGATAACTAAGTCACAGATGATGAAGGCTATCGCAGAACTAAACAATTCAAAATACGCAGATTGGACTAAAACGACGGCACGTATGGTTGTGAAGGCTTTTTACCGCCACTTTTTTGGCTCTGATATAAGAATACCTGAAGCGGTTGGATTCATAAAAACAGGCAGGCCAAGGAACCAGATTGACGGGGCTGACTTGCTAAACGAACAAGAGGTTTTGGAAGTTGTCAAGCATTTAAAGAACCTTCGGGATAAAAGTGCAATTGCGGTTATATATGATCTGGCGCTAAGAAGCGGAGAAACGCAAATAAAAATGCGCGACGTAAACCTTGCTGAAGGATTCATTTATATTGACGGCAAGACGGGAAGGCGCAAAGGTTGGTTGTCAAGCTTCAGCATACCTTTTCTGAGCGCATACCTGAACAGCGTCCCTGACAAGAAGCCTGACGACTGGCTATGGGCTGATTACAACGGCAACTCGCTATCTCCGAATGCAATATCGATAGCATTTAAGAGAGCATGCAAGGCTGCAAACATACAGAAGCCACGCATTTGGCTTTACATGCTACGGCATTCGAGAATTACTTGTTGGATTAACCGCGGCGTGCCTATGTCAGCAATTAAGAAACAAGTAGGACATACCCCTGGAAGCAACATTGCAGAAGCGACTTATAGTCATTTAACTGACGGAGATACAAGAGAGCATATACTCGCTGCAGCTGGAGACCAAGTCAAAGTCGAGCCTGAACCAAGCATACTTAAAGGTTGGACCTGTCAGTACTGCGGCAAGCTAAATGGAGCAGATGCAAGGTTCTGCAGTGGCTGTGGCAGGCCAAGGGACTTTGCGGTTGCACAGCAAGAGGCCACGCTTGAAAAAACAGCATTACATGCAGCACTTGATGCAAAGCAGATGGACGAGCTTGTCAAGGAAGTTGCTAAGAAGCTAAAGAGGGGGAAGAAATAATTTTGAATGAACTCAAAAATGCTGAGCAAAGACAAAGCCATCTAATTTTTCAGCAAGCGGCACAGCAACGTATTGAATAGCCAGATGAATGTCAAGGACCGACTTCGGAATGCTCAGACGTTCAATAAAATTGTCAATTTCTTTTGAAGTTGAATTCAAATTTTTATTATTTAATACACGATCATCTGGATAAGTTTTAAGAACTACAAACATTTCCTCGATTGATTTTGCTGGCTTCTCCACGATCATTAAGCGTAGGCTCAGTAAGTAGTTTGATAAGCCAAAAAACCTTAGTAGTTCCTCATCAAATTTAGTTAACGGGTTATTATTTATCTCAGTTAATAAGGCCTGTTGTTCTGTACGCCACTCTTTCAAAAAAGAGGGACTTATATACGCACGTATAAGCGGCGTTATTGGTTTAGCATTTTCAGTGGGTAAAGATAGTAAAACATTTTTAATCGCTGGAATCGAGAGAACAACCCCTTTTGAAGCACTTTTATTTAATAGCCAACTTGTTGCCTTACGAACAAACTCAAGTTTATTTGAGAAGTCTTTCAAAGTGGTTAAGTTAAGGTCATCAAGACGCTTATCAGAGACCTCTTCTATATGGCTGCCTTGAGGTGTCCTGGCTTGTGGGTCGTTACTTCCGAGATAAAAAGAGACTATTTTATTGAGGGCATTAGCGAGCTGCCAATTAAGTATAATGTTTTCTGACAGCAACGAATAGTACTCGCTTGCAATTTCTCCAGGAGTCATTGGCTTGTTCTTTGATGCAAGTATTCCAAAAACTATTTTTTGCTGAGGGAGAAGAGATGCTGCCATGTCTAAAAGCGAGATTTTATCGTCGGTTTTTGTTATGATTAACTGCTCTTCTTTTTGCATTTTAACACAATATAAGTTAGAATAATTGGATTTAAATAACTTTCTTTTTGTATAAGACAAAAGCGAAAGGTTTAAATATTTATATGCTTCTAATTAAAGTGATTTACATGGCAATGCGAAATTACATGGTGAAACTTCCTGAGGAAGTTGACAACCAGCTACGCGAACTGCGTCAGTATGGGTATCTACCTGCAGTTCTCATTCGAAAGGCGGTAGCGGAGATGGCAGCAAAGAAATTGAAGGAAGCCAAGGCGAGGCAATGACAATAAGCAAAGATGAAATTTCAGCAGTTGAATGGTTCTTGTCGCCTGAGAATGCGGAGGCCAGAAGGCAGCTAAAGGAACGCAATGAGCCTCTCGGGTTGTGGCTCGACATGGTCGAAAAGCGTGTGCAGGAAGAGCTGGAGGCGCAGGGCGAGAAGCAAGAGGCGAGCATGAAAGTTTGATGTTTGATAGAGGTGTATGAAAATGACATTGGAATTGACGAATCTAATAAGTAAACAAGTTGTGGTCGTTAAAAGGGACGGCTACCAGAAAATCGGAATTTTGAAGGCATTGACTGACCGATTCCTAATTTTACAATTCCTTGATGGGCGCGAGGAAATCATAAGCTTCGAGGCAATCGACAGCGTGAAGCAGGCAGATAATAGGGGTGGGCGAATATGACTGACAAAGATTTGAGTCCTGGAGACTGGGCAGGAATGTTTGAGCGTGACGGCTACGTCAGCATACGCAAGGAAGGTGCTGATGAATTTCTGAAGCTGCTGGAGCCCAGAATACTTGCTGGAGAGATTGTTGGAACGACTGTAAACTTCCGCGCTGAGGATTGGGCCGTTTTCGTGAGTAAAGACTTTTATGAATCCCACAAAAGCAATTCAGAGGCACTTGAAGGCCCTATAAAAAAAGCTATTGAACAACTCTATGTCGAGGAACAGCGCAGTAATTTGAACTTGCACCAGGAAGGAGACGCAATCGTACTCGAGGAATTTGCAAACGGCGAAACCAGAAAGGCAGCGTTATGGGACGGCGCAGGAGCATGCGTTGTTCAGCACTATGAACAAGGCAAGAATGGCACTTATCCAAGTTTTAGGGAGAAGATTTTTCCACTTAACTGCAACGATTTATTAATTTATGCAAAAGAAAACGAGCTTTTTGTACTCGACAAAAAGCACAAGTTATTCCTGCCTGCGAAAGATTACTTCATAAAAGTCGGAGTGCCGATAAAACACAGGGATACTGCTTTTGCAGCCTTGAGCTTGTTATCTGTTGAGGAAGGACAACCATATGGACTTGAGCTTGTCGAAATAAACAACTATTTAACCTTGCCACCACTTGATCTCGTCTATACAAACAACTGGTACGCGCAGCGCCTTAAAGCAGCGCTCGTTCTCAGCACTAATAGGGGGGAATTAGAAACGCTAAGCTCAGAGCTCTGGGGCATTGCCAGCCCAAAGCAAAGGGCAGACCTCACGATAATAATAGGGGCAACCCTATTTAATGTAGTCAACAACATCAGGAAGTTAGGGCTTCGAGAGGTCATGGTGCATTTATCAGGGGCAACACTCACTGGTAAAACTTGGATCACTAAGATTGCAGTAAAACTTTATCTTGGCATTGAGCTTTCACCGGCTGCTGGCACATTATTGAATTCTGATGTCTTTACAAGCGCTTTTAGATTCGAAAGTGCGGTAAGTGCAACAAACTTACCCGTTCTTATTGACGAAGCAGGCGCAGTGGGTAAGCAGCTTATTGATTTGCTCAAAGCGAAAAGCATGGGTGCAATAGGGGCACGAGGTAGGGCTGACCAATCTGTAACTACATACAGCATGAAAGCAACTATAGTCAGTACTGCTCAAACAAATATTTACCTCGGAGTCGGTACCCTCTCTGATGACCTGGCTGTAGGAAATCGGCTCTACGTAAACAACTACGAAGAGGGAGATATAGACGCAGCCAAGCGGGTGGAGCACGATTTGTTTGCCGCAAAGGTGAAAGAGGGTGGGCTGGTTTACCTATGGTTACAGGATCATACTGCAAACGAACTCGAACAGGCAGTACTTGAGGCATATAGACTGGCTGATGGGAATTCAGTTGTGGCATCTATGCTGTTAGGTCTTGCATTTTTGGGAAAGCTTAGCCCAGAAGCTTTAGATGAGGTCAAGGTGGAAGCTCTGGGTGGCAGTGACCCAAGGGAGGACGCGGTACTCATAATCCAGAATGATTTCGATCAGATTTCAGCTGGACGGTGGGGCGATGTCAAACTTGGTACTATGCTGGACAAGGACGAAAAGTGGCTCTACGTTAGCGGCATGTACCTGTCGCATGTCAACAAGGACCAGAAGCACCCCCTTTCTGGTCGCTTCCGAAACCTGGGGGCTTTCAAAGAGTTAGCGCCGGTTCTGGGACTCGAGCCAAACGAGGTTTATAATAGGGAAGCCAGGCACAGGTTTGGGAGTGCAATAAGCAGTTTTGCCAAAATACCTGTTGCAGAAATGCAGAAAAACAGCAATAATCAGTGGAACGCAAGTGGAACGCAAAGTGTAACAGAAAAAGTAAAAGGGATATTGAATATAAATAATAATAATGTTACACTGTTACACAAGTTACACATATATTCTTCCTTTATAGCTAATTCCGTAATAATAGGTCTACAAAATGAAAATTGTGTAACACCCCAAAATCCTAACTTTTCCGACGACAAAACTGCTGAAAATTCGTTACACCCTGCTTCTACGACGACAAAATCAGAAAATACCCAAATTTCCGACGACAAAACTTGTTACACACAGCCAAATCCTAATCTTAATGCCTTCCAAGAAAATGGAAGTCAATTAAGTCAATCAAATTCCGCTTCTGAAAATCTCCAAAGCCCCAAAGACCCTGCCAAACCTGCCAACCCTTCCGCTCCTCAGTCAAGTCCTTTACCTACAGCTGGGCAGGAGGAGAGCCCAGCAATGGCTGCTGGTTCTACACCTTTCCAGCAGCCCAGCACTTCTGTATCCCAAACACCTTCGACCCCTGGCCCTATGGTTTCCAGCCAGGGGTCTGACGCTCAAGACCCAAAGCTTAGAATGCTCCAGCAAGTCCTTGCCGCAGTCCGCAGGGGCCAGGAGCTTAACCTTCCCCTTGACCCTGACAACCCTGACCCGCAGCTCTACGATGCCTTGGCTGGTCTTTATCCTGACCAGATTAGGGACGCTCTGAAAGAACTGGAGCGTATTGGCGACATTTACAGCCCGAGGCCGGGTCTTTGGCGTTTAACTCATGCTGATGGAGAATAGGGTGAAAACGATGAGAGAATCTGAACAAGTTTTGATGGAAAAGCCTTTGAAAAAGGCGACAGACTTTGCAAAGAAATGCCCTTTTGGGAATGAACATGAATGGGCTGTTGCAGCAACCTTCCTTGGTGAAGCAGAGTTGTTTCAGATTGACGCAGAACCACGCGAAATTGTCTGCAGAAAGTGTTGGACAAGGCTCCAGGACGCGATAGGGTGATTAAGAATGCAGGAAACGCAAATCCAATATAAAGGCAAATATCCAGACCAGCCCATAACCGATGCGCAGCGGCTGCTCCTGCGTAAAATAGGTATAAGAGAAGAGGTTATCGCGGGGCTAAATCGGCAGACTGCATCTGAGCTAATTCACAAGTTTGTGGCTCAGTATTATTCGCAGAAAGCATCAAAACGCCTTAAACCTGGGACTTTCGTGAGGTGGTAAGAATGGCTCAAGACGATACTAAAAAAATGCAAACAGTCGTCAAAGGCGACCATTGGGAAATTTCGATTTATCATGGCCAATACTCGCTTGCGATTTATTGCAAAAATTGTTCCGAGCCGCATCATCAGCTGATGAATGTGACGTCTGGCGGCGCAGTCGGCAAATGGAAGCACAGAGGAAAAGCTCCAACCTCTGTTTGTCCTTTTTGCCCTTGCCTGACACCAGAGCCTCCATCCTCAGCTGAATTGCGCAAGGCATATGGCGCATTCGACAAGCTTCTCGCTAAACAGGAGCGAGAAAAATTTGAAGTAAAGCGCCAGAATGCTAAAAAACTTTTAATGCAAAAAGGTGAATTGAATGGAAAAATATAGATCTTTTAAGGCGCTGAACGCCTTTATGCCTGCAGAGAGTTACGACAAACTCATGCGGCTGAAAGGCTCGATGAGTTGGCCTGAGTTCATCGCGGACATCGAGCTAAAGCCACCGCCTGCACCCCTGAGCTGGCACGATAGGAGGCTTGCTATTGTCGAAGCCGAGATAGAAAGAAGGCATCTCGTAAACTATTGCGAGCGATGCGCCTATGGTCGCAGCCCTGACATCGTCATGCTTCAACGCGTCGACTTCAGCGAATATTTTTCGAATTTACTGAAAATTCCAATTGATGAAGTTCGCCGTAAGTTCAAGGAGGCACGCGAGCCAGTAGTCCAACGGGTATGCCCTAATCATAAAGGCGACAAAGTCCGAGAAATTTTTGATAGGGTCTGGCCCGAAATGATTGGCAACAGTACAATCGCCGAATATGAACTGCGCGATAGATTGCAAGATTGCCAAAACGCCCCGCCAAGTATGCAATAGTTATGAAAAGACATTTTATCTAGTATTATTGGTTCTTATAAGGTTTTCAAACCTCAAACCCTAATAGGTATACTCGTATCACGAGTATATTTCATTTGTCTTAACGATATATTAGACTATTTACTATTTACATATTACATATTGTTCTTTAGGATTCTTTTATCTTACCTCCTGCTTGCTGCACTGTACAGAACCAATATACTATGGCAAGCCAATACGCTGGTCAGGCTGGGCAGGCAGGGGTAGGGGGTATCCTTACCTGCCCGTTGCGGATCCTGGCTTATGCTTCTGCGTGGTGGCCCATGGCGTTACCCAACCTGGTTGAAGCCCGGCGACCAATTCCTATTAGGGGCTGCCCTAAGGTTGGTACTTACAAAATATACAACTACATGTATTGCGCACCACCATCGCATTCCATAGCCTAGGGTCAGAAAAAATATGCCTCGCATTTGCGTTATAACAAAAGATAATGGGTCAGCCCGATTACTTTATCGCCCAAACGAGAAAACGCAAAGCAACGCAATTCTGCGCACCTACGGGCAATCTCCGAGAATAAGAGCCATGGCAGGCGTGGAGTGGGCCCACGGGCAGCCGCCATGGCAAGAAAGAGCGTCAGGGTTAAGGCATGTGGTTAAACAAGGCTGTGCTGGTTTCTATTGTACTTGGTTTGTTTAAAACATTCTGCCACATCGCCATTGTCTCGGCATCGTTTATAACTCCTGCAATGTCTGCATATCTGACTGCCATATCGCTGCTATTCCAACCTAATAACTTCTGCGCGAGGTGCAGCGGTATTGAATGGTTGGCTAATAAGTCGTAGGCTCTTAAATGTCTTAACTGGTGTGGGCTTATCGAACTATTCTTATAAACCTGGTTGCCATCCGTTATGTCTGCTTTGAAGATCTTGAACTTTCTTGTAAGCTTCGCAACGCCCGATTCCAAAAGCTGCATGTCGACAACCTCCCCGTCAACGATTGCACTCTGTGCTCTTGGCGGCAGTAGCGGAGTAAAGTCTAATCTTATTTGTTGCTTGTCGTTGGTTATGTACCTAAACATTGCTGCTTCATAAGAGCCGAAAACATAAAAGATAGAACTTAGCATTTTGCGGCTTGCCATGTATTGGAATCCTTTGTGACTTGTCTCAACTTGGTGAGTATGTAGTTTTTTAATTGAGTTGAAGCCTTGCTCACAAATCTTGCAAACAATCTTTGTGCTTGAAAAGTGCTTTGCATTTTGGTGCTGAACTTTATAAAATAACCCACCTTTTTCGCTCATTTTTATAACAGAAACAGGAGACAAAAACGGCTCAACCCGCCGCGCCCCCGCAAGGTACAGAAACATCGCGTATTGGAAGAAGAGCTGCTTGTGCCTGAAGAGTGTGGTTTCCGCCATTGCCTTTTGAAACATTTCATAGACTGTCTTATCTGCGCTCGCACGATCTACGAATTGCCAGCTTGTTCGATATAGCTGCCTTTCCATCATACCACCACAGGTGCCTTTGGCTTTACCATTCTTACAGGCATTGGAGCAGGTGTTATAGGCATGGGCATTGTTATCGGCGTAGGCTGGGCTATCGGGCTTACCATTCCCGGCATACGCTTCTTTATATTTCCGTTGAGCTGCGCTTCGGCCATAGTGGCTGGTATCAAGCCATACATACCCTGAGCCATCATCATTGCCTCTCCCGGGGTCGTTGCCAAGCCTTCTAACATTATCAGGTTTGCCCTCTGCTGTATTGGAAGCATTAGGAATATGTTTAGCAATACATCGTAAGGCAATTTCTCAATCGCTTGGAGGATTAAACTCTTTGGTGCTGAAAGAAGCGTCTGGCTGTTGAAGGTCTGTGGCATTACCTTGTTGAGATACTGAAGCAATGTGTTTATTCCTAAGCTTGATATTAGCTGCTGGGCTGTCGGGACTATGCTTTGACCCATTACGCTGGTCATTGCTGGGTTTGCTCCTCCTCCGAATGTGCTTAGGTTAGCGAATGGTATCGGGTTAGTTAATGCGCTTCCCTGCATTGAATTGCTAAGCCCCAATGGCATAGGGTTTAATGCCCTTCCCTGTATTGAGGGCGAAAGCCTTGGGGGCGTATTTGTCAATGGCGCATTAGGGTTAGGCGCAGGAGGGTTAAGCATACTGCCAAGCTGTGCTGTAAGGAGGTTGTTCTGTGCGTTCTGCATTGGGCTTAACGGAACTGTGGATGTTCCCTGTGGCAGAGGCATAGGGGACTGGGCGTTAAACTTCTGAACTGCGTTCTGCATCAGCATCATTGTTGCTGGGTCTGCGATTGTATTAACCATATTGGAATATGCTGGAGAGTTTGCCAACGAGCTTAAGCCTGAATAGGAATTAACCGCGCTGCCCTGTATTGAAGGGGTTTGTGTGTTGTATTGGACTGCGTTGCCCTGAGGCAGTGGCTCTGTGCCTGGGACCAAAGGAGAGTTAGTAGGGTTCCTTAACGGCCTGAACGTTGTTGTGGCTGTGAGCGGGGAGTATGAAGCCTCTGCGTATTTCTCCAAGCCTGGAAGCAATAGCGGAAGCAAGGATGGGCTGTATATGTTTGCGCTCTCCTCTGGTTCTATGATGTGGTAGTTAGCCTCTGCGCCGATGGGCCAGGTTGGCCACGGCAACGGTATAATAATCTTACGCGTTGGGGTTGGCGGAGCAGGAATTGGATTTGTAGTGGTGGTTGTAGTCTGCTCTGCTTCTTTCTGAAGCTCTGCAGGTATGGTCTTCTGGACTGAGATTGCTTTGCTTATTACCCTTACAGGCTGACCTTGTGCGGTACGCTCTGCGCTCTTCTGTGAAGATTCTGCGCCTTCTGCTGTCGTTGCTGGAGCGGCTTCCTTAGTCTTCTCTCCGCCCTTGACTTTGGTCCTGTGTATGCGTATGACCCTTCCGTTCTGGTCAGTCACTATTACATAGTCCGTTCCTGGAATAGGAGTAACAATGGTCCTTGTGCTTGGAGGATTGGCCTGCACCTGCTCTTGGCGGCCTTCTGTTGTTTGTGTTGCTCCTGTAGCCTGCTCCTGGTTTTCCACTTCTCCTGGCTCGGTCTTTTCTATCTCCTGCTGTTCCTGCTGCTCATTGGATGTATAAACCACTTTCTGGATTGTTACGGTGCCGTCTGGGTTCTCTATGTAAATATATTCGCTATTGCCCTGCTGCGTTCCGCCGCTTGGAGCTGGAGCTTCTTCTTTGCTCTGCGTTACTGGATTGCCGTTCTGGTTCAGGAAGCCCTGCGAAACCAAGTCTGCGAATAGCTTTGCTTCTAAGCCAGACATTCCTGCGGTAAGCATTGGTATTCCTGAGCCTGCTGGGAGCTCCGCAACCGTATGGGTTGTAAGATAGTTCATTGCTGCGTTCTGCAGTGCAATTATATTGTTTGTAAGCTTTAAGGCAGTGTCCTGTGCAACGCTATCTGCTGCATCTGCGGGTATCTCTGAATCTTGGACTGCAAGGTTCTTCAGGTATACTAATAGTATCTCAAATGTTGCTTGAGGGTCCTGCTGCGCCCTGCCGAGAAGCCTGTCAAAAAATGAAGGATTTGAGTATATTGTTCCCTGCGAATAAATGGCTGGGTTTCCATGTGCCACCCCCTGCCACATATTGCCTATGAAGTCTGTTGGCGGATCGTTCTTAAGAGTAAAGAGAAGATTTAAGACTTCCTTAGGCTCAAGCGGCTGGCCGTCCTTTCCTATTATTGCGGGAAGGTTGCTCTGCTCAAATGCACCGCCCTGCATTGCCTTTATGAATTCATCAACGTTGTATATCTTTCCTTGGAATGGTATTCCTTCGCCCTTTGAGGCTGCTTCTTCCACAGCCTTGTAAAGCTCAGGAAGTGTCTCTGTTGCGACCTCTTCGGGGTTTGCTATGTTAAAGTCTGTTTCCAATGCCTTTGAAAGCTCTGAGATTGCGAGCTGCTGCGGAATCTTTATGTTTGTTACCTGCCTCAATACTCCGTCTGCCCCCCTTACATATAATGGCGCTGATATGTCCTCAGTAAATCCAAGTCCGTGTTCTCCTGTGGAAAGCAGGTCTTCTGTAAGCGGGATATAATATTGGTATGTTGTTACCTTACCAAGCAGCTTGTCGAATATGTTGTTGTAGACCTTCTGCGTTACCTCAGTATAGGACTGCCCGTTCATAAGCTGCGCTGCGTTGCCTACGTTCTCAACATCTGGATTGATGTTAAGCGCCACATTCTC